>JAQVPN010000068.1 GCA_028702055.1 Candidatus Altimarinota bacterium
GAATTATTCAAATAGTTTAACTTGATGATTAATTTGAAAAGCTTTAAAGTTTAACTGAAGTACCGATTTTATAGAAATAAAAGATTCTCAAAGTTTAAAACTAAGTAAAACGGCTACTTTTATTTCTAATGTAAAGATTTTATGAACTAATATAAATCCTATTTCTTGTACATGACAGTATTGAACAATATTATCAAAAAGAGTTTTTTGAACAACAATAGTAGATTATCAAAATTTTTTTGAGTTTGATACAATGTATTTTTTTTGAAGAAATAATGATAATTCACCAAATTGGTATCCTTGATATAAAACTAATTTTAATTCAGAAATATGAAAAAATTACATATATACAACTATATATAATAATTGAGAAACTAAGAATTATATAAATTGAAAATATTACTCATCAAATATTATTGATTATTGAAAATCAGATACTTGAACATTATCTACATCAACTTGAACTTTACTTTTATGATCTAGAAATTGATGATGTGTAATGAATTGAATAATAGACGATATAAAAATCTATAATCGTGCATTATCAGATCAAGAAATATCTCAACAAGCAAAAATTGCAGGATTTTAATTTTAAAACAAAAATTTTTGCAAAAAATCATTCTTTATATTAAACTTAATTTACACAAATTAAAAATTGGAGGTGTGTGATGGCACATTTTGATGGTCGTTTAGAAGATTCTAGTGGTAATATGGTTGATATTAGAGTTCCGTCACTTCAAGGTGGAACAGATAGAGAAATCTATAAAAATGGTAATGCTACCGGTTATCGCTTGGGTGATAGTAATAATGAAATATATACTACTTCTGGACGACATGTTTCAGATTTGTCTCTCAAAGAATTTGTAAAACAATTTCTTTGATATGAGTCTTGTTTTTACAAGGCTCTTTTTTATTGTTAAAAAATAAATTTGAAAAATCATAAAAATTAATTATAATCATTTTATAAAATCAATTATAGGCTTGGAAACCTAAAAAAATAATTGATTTCAAAAAAAAGAGCTAGGTTTTTTCCTAGAACTTGGGTGGAACCGTCCAATATCACAAAATATATAGGACCCCAAGGAATATTATTTTATAAAAAAGATATTCCTTAGGGTCTTTTTTATATTTATATTTCTTAATTTTTTGTTCTCATGAAAGTAGAAATGAAAGATATAGTTGAACTATCAAAAGCTAGATGATTTGTCTATGCTTGATCTGAAATTTATGGATGACTTGCTAATTCTTGGGATTACGGTCCTTATGGTTCTTTATTAAAAGAAAATATTAAAAATCTTTGGATAAAAGAATTTGTACAAAAAAAAGATGATATGATGCTTCTTGATTCTTCAATTTTGTTAAATCCAAAAGTTTGGGTTGCTTCATGACATGTTTGATGATTTTCAGATCCATTAATTGATGATAAAAATACAAATGAAAGATTTAGAGCAGATAAATTACTTGAAGATTTAATTGAAAAATTGTGAAATAATGCATTAAATCATTTACAATCTACTTATTGAGTAAATAATTTAGTTCCAGAATCTTGGCCACTTGAAAAACAAACTGAAGTTATGAGAGGTGAAAAAGTGAAAAATCCAAATTCGGGGAAAGAAGGTAATTGGACAGAAGCAAAAAAATTTAATCTTATGTTTAAAACTTTTCAATGAGTTACAGAAGATTCAACAGCAACTGTTTATATGAGACCAGAAACAGCACAATGAATATTTGTAGATTTTCCAAATGTGCTTAGAACTTCAAGAAGAAAAATTCCTTTTGGTGTAGCTCAAGTTGGTAAAGCATTTAGAAATGAAATAACTCCGGGTAATTTCATATTTAGAACTAGAGAATTTGAACAAATGGAAATAGAATATTTCTGTGAACCAGGAAAAGATTTGGAAACTCATGCTACTTGGAAAGCTGATTGTAAAAATTTCTTAGTTAATACTCTTTCTTTAAAAGAAGAAAATTTAAGACTTAGAGATCATGAAGCTGATGAACTTTCACATTATTCAAATGCTACAACTGATATAGAATACAAATTTCCATTTGGTTGGTGAGAACTTCGGTGAGTAGCTGATAGAACAGATTTTGATTTGAAAGCTCATATGTCAGAATCAAAACAAGATATGAGTTATTTTGATCCAGTAAATAATAAAAAGTATGTTCCTTATGTTATTGAACCATCTGTAGGTTTAAATAGACTCTTCTTAACTGTTATAGCCGATGCTTATACTGTTGAATGAGAATGAGAAGAAACAAGAACTTATTTAAAATTAGATCCAAAAGTTGCTCCAATCAAAGTTTGAGTTTTACCAGTAGTTAAAAAAATTGGAGAGGATGCTAAAAAAGTTTATAAACAATTAGCTGAAGAATTTATGTGTGAATACGATGAAGTTTGAACTATTGGCAAAAGATATGCAAGATTTGACGAAATTGGTACACCATTTTGTGTTACTATTGATTCTTCTAATTTTGAATTAGGAAATGTTACAGTTAGATTTAGAGATTCTATGGAACAAGAAATTGTTGCAATATCTGAATTAAATGAATTTTTAAGAAAAAAAATGAAATAATATAAAATTTTATTTTAAAAAGCTAAAAAGATTGACTTTTTAGCTTTTTTTGTATAATCAAAGTTCAAAAAATTATTTTAATAAACCAAATCTATCTTATGAAAAAGACGAAAATTATAGCAACAATGTGACCTGCTACTTATGATGAAGAAAAAATTATTGATTTATATGAAGCTTGAGTAAATGTTATCAGATTTAATTTCTCTCATGCAGATTATGAAAATTCAAAAAAAATAGTTGAGAGAATCAGAAAATTAAATTCAGAATGAAAAACAAATTTATCAATTCTTCTTGATACTAAATGACCTGAAATAAGAAGTTGAGATTTACAAGAAAAAATAAATTATAAAACATGAGATATTTTTGAAATAGTTGTTGATGACTCTAAAAGATCAGGAAATAATTTATTTTGTGATTATCCATATCTTATAGAAGATGTAAAAATTGGTTGAATTATTGCTATAGATTCTGGGCTTTTTGATGTAAAAGTTATAGAAAAAAAAGCTAATTCAGTTGTTGTTGAAGCTTTAAATGATGCATTAATTTGATCTAGAAGACATATTAATTTACCAGGAGTTAGTTTAAAATTACCAGGAGTAACTGATAAAGATAGAGAAGATATAATGTTTGCAATTGAAAATAATTATAATTTTATTGCAGCTTCTTTTATAAGAAATGCTCAAAATGTAGAAGATATAAGACAAATTTTAGAAGAAAATAATGCAAGTCATATAAAAATAATTTCAAAAATAGAAAATTTAGAATGAGTTGAAAATATGGAAGAAATAGCTAAAGCTTCTGATTGAATAATGGTTGCTAGATGAGATTTAGGTATAGAAGTTCCAATTGAAAAATTAGCAATTTATCAAAGAGATATAATTTCAGTTTGTAAAAAATATTGAAAAATTTCTGTTATTGCTACACATTTACTTGAAACTATGATTGAAAATCCTAGTCCAACTAGAGCTGAAAGTTCAGATGTTTTCAATGCAACATTACAAAAACCAGATTGTTTAATGCTTTCTTGAGAAACAGCAATGTGAAAATTTCCTATTAAAGCTGTTGAAATGATGACAAAAATCATAACAGAAGCAGAAATTTATAATACTTATGATTATGAAGAATTTATAGAAGAATCTTTAAATCAAAGAGATATTCAAAAAAAAGTTCTTTTAAAATATGCTATAAAAACAGCTGAGGATGTATGAGCAAAAGCTGTAATAGTTTTTACAAAAACTTGATTATTAGCTAGATTAGTTTCAGCATTTAAACCAAGTGTTCCATCATATACTTTTACTCCAAATACAAATACATTTTATTTTATGAATATATTGTTTTGAGTAAGACCTTTTATTCTTGAAGCTTGGGACAGTGAAAATTATCAAAATAATTTATCAAAAGCTTTAAAACAATTAAAAGAAGAATGAAAAATATCTGTTTGAAATACTCTTGTTGCTGTTAATGATATACAAAAATGATGAAAAGAATTTCCAGTTTTAGAAATAATTGATGTAGAATAAAAATAAAAGAAGCTTTTAAGCTTCTTTTATTTTTATATAATATTTTATTTGAAATATATTAGTAATTCTTATAATAAAAAAGAATAATTATTATAATAATTAATTAACTTATTTATGAAAATTAGAAAAGTATCACTTATTTGATTTTATAATGAAAAAAATCAGATTTTATTACAAGAAAGATGAGACTATTCAAAAAATTGAGAAGAATGGGCATTTTTTTGAGGTTGAATTGAAAAAGGCGAAACTCCAGAAGAAGCTTTTATAAGAGAAGCAAAAGAAGAGCTAGATTTAGATATGACAAAATTTGCTTATGATTATTTAGGAGAATCTATATATGAATTTCCTGAAAAAATTGTTTATTGGAATTTATTTTTAATCAAAACAGATTTAAAGGAAACAGATTTTACAGTTTTAGAATGAAAAGCAGCTAAATATTTTTCATTTGAAGAAGCTAAAAAATTAAAATTTCCAAGTGATCCAAGTGATATGATAGATAAAATAAAAAATTATATCTTAAGTAAATAATTTATGAAATCAATAAGAACATGAGTATATGCCTTACTTAAATATCAAGATAAAATAGTTACTATTTTAAAATGAAGATGACCTTTTATTGGATTATATGATTTACCAGGTTGAAAAATAGAGCATTGAGAAGAAAATATAGAATCACTTAAAAGAGAATTATTTGAAGAAATTTGATTAAAAGAAAATGATTATGAAATAGAAAAATTATTAACTATAGAAGAAGATTTTGTAAAACATATTTGGAATTGAGAAGAAAAAGATGAACATTTAATAGCTATAATTTACGAAGTAAAAATTATTAATAATGATTTTGATTTAGACTTTATCGAAGAATGATGAGATGCAAATTGAATCAAATTAATAGATATTGATGATAAGGAAGTTTGAAAAACTAATATTTTAAAAAAAGTAATGAAAAACTATGAAACAAATATTTAATGAATTTTGAATTTCGCTTGTTCTTTGAAAATGAAATTAGTTAGGTTTTTCTTATGAAATAGAAAAATTAGATAAAGAAATAAGATGATTAGGTTGGAAAAAAATAAATTTTAAGGATATAAAAGATATTTATTTTAGATTTTGGTTATTTAAAAAAGTATTGATTTTTTTAAGAAAAAACTGAATAAAATTTAAAAATAAATATAAATATTGACTAAAAATTATTATATGATTTAGTGATTAAAATATGCAGAAAATAATTATTAATTTATAAACTATGAATAATATAGAAATAATAAATAATGTAATTGATTTTGTTAAAAAAGAACTTTCAAATAATGATTCTGCTCATGATTGGTGGCATATTTTTAGGGTTTGGAATTTAGCAAAAAATATATGAAAAAATGAAAATGTAGATATGTTTGTAGTTGAACTTTGAGCTTTATTACATGATATAGCA
>JAQVPN010000069.1 GCA_028702055.1 Candidatus Altimarinota bacterium
AATAATCTCAAGCTCATAGATATGGAACTACTATTTGTTTTGTAGAATTTGTATCAAAACCACTACTAGATAATTCTATAGGATAAGATTCTCATATTTTGTATATATCAACAACTAATTTTGATAATTCACTAGTATCTGTATCTGCTCTTAGAATTATCCCAGAACCAGATTGAAATTTTCATATTTTTTCTCATACTTTAATTTCTTCCTCATCAAGTTCAGGACTTTTTACATATTGATTTAAATTTGTTGGAGAATTTAGTTTTGTTAAATCAGTATATAATTTCTTTACTTCTGAAAAATCCAAAACTCTATTATATATTTTCAATTCATCTACTATTCAATTAAATGGATACCGAGATGCTCATTCTCAAATAGAAATTTGTAAATTTTGATTAGCAGTTTCAGGATTTAGCATAAATTCTGTTTCTGGTAATTCTGCTTCTAAATTTCCATCTAAATATATTCTAGTATATCATCATCAATTAGAAAAAGTCATCATATGCCACTCATTTAATCAAAAACCTGTTTTCCGTCATATTCATTTGTTATCACTAGTACAACATCTTCAGTTTGAAGCTGATAAATACCATTTTCAATCACTTCATTTTCATAATCATATATTTATACCTGTTCTGTCTCAAGCTTTTGCTAATATTATTTGTGTTCAATTTGTTGTTATACTTCACCGTCAATCCATTGATAATTCTCATTGTATATTGAACCACATATTAAATGTGAAATTATCATTAATAGTTAATTCACTAGTATTTCAAATTATTGCATAATCTCTATCATAAACTCATCCGAATTTAAAAGCATTTCAACTTATTCAATTTACACAAGTTGGACTTCAATAAGGAATTCAATTGCTTTGAATAATTGTACTATCAACAAAATTACATTGATCAAAGTTCCAATATCCTATTAATCAATCATTTAAATTTGCTAAAGCACTATTAAAAAATAATGGAGAAAATAGTATTGCCAAAAATAGTATTTTCTTAAATAATTTATTTTTTATCTTCATAGAGCTAAAAAATTATTAAAATAAAAGATAGATAAACTATCAAATTATTATTATATTTATAGCATCTTAAATTTACATTAAATTTTGGATATAAAAATATTTTTTATGTTAAAAACTAAAATTAAAGATAATTTACAATCAAAAAAAACAGAAGTTTTTAAAAATTTTTTACCAATCTTTTTTATTATCTGAATTTCATCAATCAAAATCTTCTCAAAAAAAAGAATCTTCTCTAAATAATTTAAATGGTGATAACATAGAATCAAATGGATTTTCTTCTAAATTTGAAGTATTTTTTTTATTAAAATATTGTTGATTTTGTTTTTCTTCATTTTTAAGTGAATTATAATAATTATCTAATTCTTGTTTATCTGATTCACTTAATGAAGAAGTATCATTTTTATCTCAACCAAGTCACATATTTCAATTTTTTACAACTTGTTGTTTTTGTTCTTTTTCAGTATTTCAAGTAGAAGTTTTTTCATTTTTTGTATTATTTTCTTGTGATTTTTCTTGGTTTTTAATATCATCTTTAGAATTATTTTCTTTTTGTGTATCTTCTTTATTTTGTTCTTTTTCTTCTTCTTTTTTATCTTGCTTTTGTTTATTATTTTGTTCTTGTTTATTATTTTCTTTTTCTTTCTTTTTCTCTTCTAATTCAGCTATTTTTTTCTTTACAATATCTATATTATCAACAGTATCTTTATCAAAAATATATTTTAGTGATTCATTATAGTTTTCTAAAGCCCTTTTATAATAAAATTCTTTTTCAATATTATCGGTTTTTTGTTCTCACAATTTATAATTTATATTTCATTTATTATAATATTTTTTTGCACAAAATTCATTATCTGGTGAACATTTTGTCATATCTAAATAAAAATCAGCTCTTTCATAATCTCATTTATTATACAAATCTACAGAAGAATTAAAAAGCATTTTTGGACTATAAAAATAAAATTTTAAATTATCCCAAGTTGTTAATTCAAAAGCAAGAGTTTTTGTGATTCATATGAAAAACAAAAATATAAAAATTATTATTTTTTTCATAATATTTTTGGTAAAAAAGATAATCATATAAACAAAATAAAATACAAGAATGCAATAAAAATAAGATATTTATTTTTTGTTATACTTAAATTTCATAAAGAATTAGAACTTGAAGAAAATAAAGAATAATTAAAATCTGAATAATTTTTTAAAATTTCATATTTTCAATTAAGTTTTGAAGCTATTGATTTTAGATTTTTCGCATTTAAAGAAGTTAGAACTTTTTTTCAATCATAAGTTTTATAAATAATTTCTCCAGTAACATCAGTTTTTTCCGGAATATATGCTCATTTTTCACTTCAAACTCAAATTATATAAAAATCTATATTTTGTTTTTTTATATTTTTTAATATATCATCTGTTATATTTTTATCTAATTCATCTCATCAATCTGATAATAAAACTAGAGTTTTTTTTGTATTATTATCATTTTTTCAAAATCTTTGTATTCCATATGAAATCGCACTAGATAAATCTGTTCATTGTTTTCAAACATTATTTTCATCTACTCAAGATAAAAAAGTTAAAAAAGTATCGACATCTGACATAATTGGAGCTATTCAAACAGTCTCTCAAGCAAAAACAGATAATCAATAAGAAGAATCAGGATAATAATTTATAAAATTTTTTATAAAATTTTTAGCTGTATCAAGCCTAGAAATAGATTTAACTCAATCAGTATAATCTGAGGCTTTCATACTTTTTGAAACATCAAGTAAAAAAACTACTTCATTAGATCTATTTGTTTTATCATTTTTATAATCAGTGAAAAATGTAGCAATAAGTAAGGTTAAAACAGAAAGAAATAAAAATACAAAAGCAAAAATTTGGTAATTTTTAGGATTATAATTTAGACTTTTTGTGAAATTATATAAATTTTTATATTTATAATTTTTATAAAAAATTAAAGCAAATAAATACAAACAAACAAGAAAAATTATTCAAAAAAGAAAAATATTCATACTTTTAATCTTTTAGAAAATAAATTGAATTTAATCAAAATAATAAAACAATCAAAATAAGCAAAGTATATTCAAAAACTTCTAAATATGGTTTATATAAAACAGTTTTTTTTATTTCTATATCAGTTTTATTTAGCTTAGATAATTCATTAAATATTTTTTCCAAACTAGTATTATCTGTTGCTCTAAAATATTTTCAAGAAGTAATTTCAGAAATAGCTTCTAGAGTTTTTTCATCTACTCAACCAATTGCAATTTTAGTTTTTCTACCAAATTGGTCGTCTAAATAAACAAAACTATCTTTTAATCATCAAATTCAAATTGTATATATTTTTACTCATTTTTCTTTTGCAAGCTTTACAGCCATTAATGGTTTAACTCATTTATTAGCTTCTCAATCAGTTAATACAATCATAACTTTTTCTCTAGTTTTATCATCAGAGAAAGCTTTTGTCCCGACAAGCATAGCATCTCAAATAGCAGTTCATTGTAAATAAGCATAATTTTGATTTATTGAATCAACTGTAATATTTTTCACACTATCAACTAAAAATTGATAATCAAATGTAAGAGGAACTGAAGTAAATGGTTTTCAAGCAAAAATAATAAGTCAAAGTCTATCAGATGAAACTTTTGAAATAAAATTTTGTAAAACAGTTTTTGCTATTTCAAGTCTATTTGGTTGTAAATCTTCAGCTTTCATAGAATATGAAATATCAAAAAGTATTTCTATATCTATACCATTTTTTTTGATAGTTTCACTAGTATTTTTTATATTTGGATTTGCTAAAATAATAACAAAAACAATAAAAATTCGTGAAATTAAAAACAAATTTATAAAAGGAATTTTAGTATTTTTTTGCCAGATTTTTTGTAAATCTCATGTTATCGATAATTTTAATCAGCTTTTTCTAGAAAAGAAAAATAAAATCCAAAAAATAGGTAAAAATAATAGTAAATAGAAATAATTATTTTGTAAAAATACAATATTTAAAATATCCATAAAAATATGAAGTAAAAAAATTAAATTAAGTCTATAAAATTTTTAATATTTTTCTTTTTTTCAGCTAAAGAATCCGAAAAATTTTCCATAAATCATCTATAATAAAAAATATCAATAAAAGATAAAATTTCTTTTTCTTTTATAGTTTTTTTAAGCTCTGAAAAAGTTTTTTCTCTTAAATTTTTTTTATAATTTAACTCTAAAAATTCAAAAAATAAATCTGAAAAAACATTATAGAATTCTTTACTATTAAGCTTTTCTATAGAATTTTCTAATTCATTTATTTTTTCTAAAAGTTCTGCTTTTCTATTATTTTTAACTTCTTTTATGATTTCTTTTTTTTCTTCTTTATAATCTAAAAATTTAGATAAAACAAAGTAAAATAAACTTATAAAAAAAACTACAAAAATAAAAAAAAGTAAATAAGTATAGTTTAATATATCAATTTTTCATTTTATATCATGTATATCTATCATATATTTATTTGTTAAACATTTTATAAAGTTCTTTATATATATTGGTTTTATTATCTATTTTTAAATATTTTATATTTAATTTAGCTAATTTTTTTCTAAAATTTTCTAATTTTTCAAATCTATAAGAAAGATATTCTTTAATCTTTTTTTTATCATTTAAGTTTATTATAATATTTTTTCAATCATCTCAAACAAAATTTATTATTCCATCAAGTCAAAGAAGAGTATTTTCAAAATCATCAAAAATATGAATAAAAATAATTTCATTTTTAAGTGAGGCTATTTTAAAAAGTCTTTCATCAAAATCTAATTTATCGGTAACAATAAAAACTAAATTATTTTTTATTTTCAAATTATTTAAAAACAAAATAGATTCATCTATAGAAAAAGGATTTCATAATTCTTGATTTTCTTCTATTTTTGATGCGATAGAAAATATATTATCTCTTCATTTTTTTGCATTTAAATAAACAAATTTATTTTTATCTTTTAAAATTGCTCAAACTTTATCTCAATTTTTAACTCGAGAATAAGATAAAATAAAGAATAATTCTTCTAAACTATCTCGTTTGGTTTTTTCTCATAATCAAAATTTCATACTACTAGATAAATCTAGTAAAAAATTTACTGATAATTCCCTTTCTTCTCTATAAAGTCTAGTAAAAGTTTTTCATTCACGAGCTGAAACTATCCAATCTATAGTTTTTACATCATCTCATGGCTCATATTCTCTAAAATCAGAAAATTCAAGTCATCTTCATTTAAAAAATGTTTTATAAGTTCACAAAAAAAGTGAATCTATATTTCTTTTTACTTTTATATCTAATGTTTTTATCTTATTTGTAAGCATAAATTATATAATTTTTACACTATCTAAAATTACTTTTATTATATCATCAGCATTTACTCAATCAGCTATTGCCTCGTAACTCAAAATAAGTCTATGTCTAAGTGTAGGATAAGCCATTTCTTTTATATCTTCAGGAAT
>JAQVPN010000004.1 GCA_028702055.1 Candidatus Altimarinota bacterium
AAATCAAAGAGCTAGAATAGATAAATATGATGATTATTTATTTATGATTTTTCACTTCCCTAAATTTAATTCTAAACTTTGAGTTTATGAACTAAATGAGTTTAATATATTTTTATGAAAAGATTTTATAATAACTTTTAGATCTTTTCAAGCAAATCATATAGATAATTTGTTTAAGAAATACTCAAAACTTGATATAGAAGATGATGTAAGTTTAAGAATGACAACTTGATTCATTCTTTATGAAATCATTCAAGAAATGCTTGAAAAGATGTTTAGAGTTATAGATAATATTTCTAAAGACTTAAGAATAATAGAAAAAGATGTTTTTGTGAATACTAGTAGCAATCTAGTAAAAAATATAATGATGAAAAAAAGAAATATAGTTTATTTAAAACATACATTCAAACCTCAAGTATCAGTTTTAAAATTAACAGAATTAAATATAAATACATTATTTAAGTGAAGAATGGAAGTATATTTTGAAGATTTGGAAGATAAACTTGATTATATAGTAAATTATCTAAATATACTTGAAGAAAATATTATTTCAATAGAAGATGCCTTTACTTCTATAATAAATGTAAAAACAAATAATGTCATAAAATTCCTTACACTTTTCTCTACATTTTTAATGCCATTAACACTTATTACATCTTTTTATGGAATGAATATAAAACTTCCTTATCAAGATAATCCTGAATTTTTTTATATAGTTTTTTTTATATTAACTATTTGAATGATTATAATATATGCTTATATGAAATGGAAAAGAAAAATATAAAAAAAGAAATTCTTAAGAATTTCTTTTTTTATTCAAATTTTATTATCAAATTACTATTTTTAAAAATTTCTTTTTTTATATTTTGTAAAAATTCTCTTATATTATTTCATTTTACAAAAATTTTATAAATATATTCATTATTTCTCTTTATAGCCTTTGTAGATAGTTCTATGTTATATAAATTATCTATATTTAAAATATCTAATTTTAGTTTTATTTGAGAAATAAAATCAAATGATTTAGTAGTATTTTTATCTCTATATTCTATGGTTGCCATTTCTATAAAAGGAGGGTAAAGAAAAATTTTTCTTTCTTCTATAACTTCTTTAAAAAAATCTTTATAATTTTTTTCTGTTAAGGATTTTATTATGTTATTTTCCGGAATAAATGTTTGTAAAAGTATATTTGTTTCGCTTCATTTTCTTCATCATCTTCAAATAAGCTGTTTTATATTTGAATAAAGATTTTCTTCTGTTTTATAATCAGGAATTTGTAATTCTTGTTCTAACAAAATAACTCAAATAAGCCCAACATCATCAAAATCAAATCAAGTAGTAATCATTTTTGTTCAAATTATTATTTGAGCATTTTGTAAATTTTCTAAAGCTTCTTTTTTACTTGTTTTATTTTTTATAGAATCTAAATCAAATCTAAAAATATCTACATTTGGAAATAATTTAATTAAATTCGTTTCTAATTGTTCTGTTCATATTCAAACTTTTTTCAAATTTGTAGATTTACAATTATTACATTTTAAAGAAATATTTTCAGAATATCAACAATGATGACATAATAAAAAACTAGGATTTTTATGAACAGACAAAGAAATATCACAATTTGGACATTTATAAATTTTTTGACAATCCGTACATATCATACTAGAAAATTCTCATCTTCTATTTAGATATAAAATTATTTTTTTATTTTTTGATATATTTTCTTCTATCTCTTTTAATAAAGTAGACGAAAAGTAAGGAATATTAGATTTATCTAAATTCAAATTTATTGTATATATATTTTTCATATTTCTTTTTATAAAGGATTTTTTGTATATTACAAAAAAAAAATCAAAACACAAAAAAACTCTCGAAATCGAGAGTTTTTTAAGATATTTATTAGTAAGGAAAATCTGTAGTTCAACCATTAGTAAGACCACTATTAGTTAATCATCCTACTCATTTAATAAGACCTAAAGCAGTATCAGTACCACCAGTTAAGAAAAGTCAATTAATTAAAGTTTTTTTAACACCATCAGAAGCTTCTAATGTAGCAGCCAATTGATATAAAGCTCCTCTATTTGTAGATTTAACTCAAGCAACTAAATAATTTCATGTACTTGTAGTTCAATTATAACTAGGATCAGAAAAATCAGATTTAGCTATTCAAAAAGTAGTATAATTTAAAAGTCCTGCTGAGTAGTTAGTTCATCCTGTAAGAGTAGTACCAGAACCAACTGTATTAGTACCAGTAGTTGTAATAGGATTAGTATTTCAAGAAGCAAAAGTAGTTATATCTGTAACAGTAGTTTTTGCTACTAGAACTTCAATTTTAGACTGTAATGCGCTCAAATCATTAGTTCTTTTACTATTTCTAGCATCAGCAGTATAAGATTGGTATGACATAAAACCAATTGTAGCAAGAATTGCTAAGATAGTGATTACTATTATCAATTCCACAAGTGTAAACGCTTTTTTTGTTTGTTTTAACATAAAAAGTAGATAAAAAAATAAAAAGTAGATAAATATATTCAACTAAGATATATTTACAAGTGACATTATATAGTATTTTAGTATGTTTTGTCAATTTTTTTATAAAAATTTATTTATGAATCAATTTTTTCTTTTACAAGTTTTGGATTATTAGCATATTTAAGTCATTCTTCTAGTGAAATAATATTAGCATTTACAAGCTCAATAATATCTTTTTCTAGTAATTGCATTCATTCTCTAACTCACATTTGCATAGTGGAAGGAATTTGGTGAAGTTGATTTTCTCTTATCAAATTTCATATTGCACTATTATTTACAAGTATTTCTTTTACCATTTTTACTCATGTTCAATCTTGAGTTTTTAAAAGTCTTTGACTAAATACAGCTGTAAGAGCATCTGCTAATTGAAGTCTAATTTGGTTTTGTTGTCCAGCTTCAAAACTATCAATAATTCTAGAAATAGTTTGATAAGCAGATCTTGTATGCAAAGTAGAAAAAACTAAATGCCCAGTTTCAGCTAAAGTTAAAGCCATTTCTATTTCTTCCGTGTTTCTCATTTCTCAAAAAAGTATAACTTGAGGATTTTGTCTCATTGCTCAAATAAGTGCTTTATTATAATCTGGAACATCTTTACCAATTTCTTTTTGTTCTATTATTGATTTTTTATGTTTATGTCTATATTCTACTGGATCTTCTATAGTTATTATATGTTTTGCATAATTTGCATTTATATAATCTATCATAGCAGCCAAAGTAGTTGATTTACCTGATCAAGTTGGTCAAGTAACTAAAATAAGTCATTGTCATACTTTTGTTATTTCACTATATATTTCTGGTAATTTTAAATCTTCAAGTGATGGAATTTTTTCTGATAATCTTCTAAGAACTACCATATAATTTCACATTTGAAATGATATATTTCATCTAAATCTTGTTCAATTAAATTCAAATGCAAAATCTAGATTTTTTTCCTCAATTAAATATACACTTTGTTTTTCTGTCATAAGTGATTGAGCAAATTTTTTAGTATCATCTCAAGTTAAGGGTTCTAATCATCGATCTATAAAAATAATTTCTCATCAAATTTTCATAGCTGGATGCTTTTCAGTAGTTATATACATATCACTTGCTTTATTATCTATCATAACTTGAAGCAATTGATCTCTAAGTAAATAATCTTTTATTATTACTCATTCCATAAAATATAGTTAAAATATAATCTTGTTTAATTATATCATAATTATATAAGCATTTGCAAATAAAAATAGGATTTTAAAATAAAATAGATTTTACAAAATAAAAAAATATGTTGGCATATAAAAAATCTCAGATTATAAATAATCTGAGATTTTTTATTGTTTTAAACTCTTATTTTTTGTTTTCCTAAATTAGGATCTGCAAAAAGAGGATTTGCATTTGATACAGAAATTGGAGAATTTTGTAAATTTTTAAGAATTTCTTCTTGTTCTTCTGGAGTAAATTCATGTCATAATTGAGATAAGTCTTTTTCTTCTAATTCTATATTTTCTCTTATAAGCAACATAGCTTTTGTTACTCTAAATCAGATATCGGACATCATATCTATAAATTTTTCAAAAGCTTTTTCTTTATAAACAACAAGTGGATTTCTTTGAGCATATCATTCAAAAGCAACAGCTTCTCTAAGTTTACTCATAGCATCTATATGTTCCATCCATAATTCATCTATAGATTGTAAAACTATTCTTCTTTCAAGAGAATAAAAATTTTCTTTATCAGAAAAAGTATTTTTCTTTTCTTCTATATAATTTAAAACTTCAGAAAATATTAAATTTATTATTTCTGGTAATGAAATCATAGAATTTATTTCTTCTCTTTTAGATTCTTTTATAATTTCTGATTCAGCATAATTATTTACTTTTGAAATAAGTTCAGAAATATCCCAATCATAAGATTTTTCTTGTTTTAAAACACTTGAAACTAATTTAGAAACTTCAGTTTTCATCATAGATTTAATATCTTCTTCTATGTTTTCACTATCTAGTATTTTATTTCTTTTAGAGTAAATAATTTCTCTGTGTTTATTTATAACATCATCATATTCTAGTACATGTTTTCTTATATCAAAATTATGTCATTCTACTTGTTTTTGAACTGAAGTAACTCTTTTTGTAAGCATTCAGCTTTGTGCAAGAGGTTCGTTGTCTGGAAGAGAAGCAAACATAGGAGAATTAAATATAGAGAAAAGTTTATCTCAACCAAATATTCTCATTATATCATCTGTTGGTGAAATAAGAAATTGAGTCATTCAAGGATCTCATTGTCTTCAAGCTCTACCTCTTAACTGATTATCAATTCTTCTTGTTTCATGTTTTTCTGTTCAAATAATTATTAATCATCCAAGTTCTACAACTCATTCTCAAAGTTTGATATCAGTTCATCTACCTGCCATGTTTGTTGCTATAGTTACAGCTCATTTTTGTCAAGCTCGTGCTACTATTTCAGCTTCTCTTTCATGTTGTTTGGCATTTAAAACATTATGTGGAATTCCTGCTTCTTTTAGTTTTTCAGATAAATATTCTGATTTATCAACTGAAACAGTTCAAACTAAAATAGGTTGTCATTTTTCATGTAATTCTGAAATAAGTTTAACTAAATATTCATATTTACCTTTTTCATTTTTAAAAAGTAAATCTGCTTCATCAATTCTTGAAATTGGCTTATTCGTAGGAATAACTATAGTTTCAAGTCAATAAACTTTGTAAAATTCTTCTTCTTCAGTTTTAGCTGTACCTGTCATTCAAGCAAGTTTCCAATAAAGTCTAAAATAATTTTGAAAAGTTATTGAAGCTAGAGTTTTTGATTCTTGTTGAATTTCAACTCATTCTTTTGCTTCAATTGCTTGATGAAGTCATTCTGAATATCTTCTTCATGATAAAACTCTTCAAGTAAATTCATCAACAATTAAAACTTCTCAATTATTTACTATATAATCTTTATCTATTTTATATACAGCATTAGCTTTTAAAGCATTTTCTAAATGATGAATATCATTATAATGATTTGAAATATAAATATTTTCAACTCAAAGTATTTTTTCTAATTTTTGAATTCAAGCTTCAGTTAATGATGCTGTTTTTCCTTTTTCATCTATTTTATAATCAATATTTTCTTCAAATTGTTTAACAATTTTTGCAAATTTTTCATATTTAGATGTTGGTTCTGAATCTGGTCGAGAAATAATAAGTGGAGTTCTTGCTTCATCTACCAAAATAGAATCAACTTCATCTATAATAGCAAAAAATAAATCTCATTGTGCTTTATCTTCATTTTTAATTACCATATTATCTCTTAGATAATCAAATCCAAGTTCATTATTAGTTGCATAAACTATATCTCTTTTATAATTATCTTTTTTATCAAATTTACCTTGATTATGAGTAATTACTCAAACTGTCATTCAAAGAGCATTATATAAAATTCACATTTCCTCAGAATCTCTTGTCGCTAAATAATCATTAACAGTAACGATATGAACAGGAGTTCAAGTCAATGCATTCAAATAAGCAGGAAGTGTTGCTACAAGAGTTTTTCATTCTCATGTTTTCATTTCTGAAATATTTCAATCATTTATAGCAAGTCATCCTATAAGTTGAACATCATATGGAATCATATTCCAAACTATTTCTTTACCTGAAGATAAAACAAAAGTTTTTCAATTGATAAGTTTACAAGCTTGTTTTACAAGAGCAAAAGCAGGAACTCTTAGAGAATTTATAATTTCTCTAATTTTTTTATGATCTTCTTTATTTTTTATATTTAATCCTGAAAAAAGTTCTCTAAATTCATTAGTTTTTACTTTAACTCAAACTAAATCTAGATTTTCAAATTCTTTTTCTTTTTCTTTTATTTGTTCTACTATTTTTCTATATTCTTTTATTTTTTTTTCATTTGGATCTCAAAAAATTGAATTTATTATTTTTTCTATCATTTTATTATTTATTTATTTTATAAAAAATACTTGCAAAGTATATGAAAAAAGCAAAAAAAGTGAAATTTAAATTAATAAATAATAAAAAATCAGCTTTTTTCAAAAAGCTGATTTTTTATTATTTTACGAATTCTACTATTTTTGCAAAAACAGAAGGATTTGAGATAGCTAAGTTAGAAAGAACTTTTCTATTAAGCATAACTCTTTTTTTGTACATTGCATTTATAAATCTAGAATATGTTGTTCCAAGTTCTCTTGTAGCAATATTTATTCTAACTGTCCAAAGTCTTCTAAAATCTCTTTTTTTTCTTTTTCTACCTACATAAGCATTTAATCAAGCTTTCATCCAAGCATTTTTTGCTCTTTTGAATACTTTAGAATTCATCATTCTATATCATTTTGTAGCCTTAATCATTGCTTTATGTCTTTTTCTAGTCATAAGACCTCTTTTTACTCTTACCATAATTTTATTATTTTTAAATTATAATTTATAAATATCAGAAGTAATTACATAAAGTAATATTTTAAGACTTCTAAGTATTTATGTTGAAAATATTTTTTTATTATATATGTGGAAGTTGTTCTCTTATTTTTTTAGTTTCTGTTTTACTAACAATGAAACCATATTTATTTCTTCCTTTAGCTTTTTTAGATTTATCACTTAGTAAGTGTTTTTTTGAACCATGAGCTAATTTGAACTTACCAGTTCATGTAACTTTAACTCTTTTTTTTACACCACTTCTTGTTTTTAAAGTCATAATTATTAAAATTAAATTTAAATTATTTTATTGGATGCAAACTTGCATTTAAACTAGTACCAGCTCTTGTAATTCTTCATTCTGATTTATAGAAAGCTTCTATCATAATCAAAAATTTACTTAATTTTTCACGAGCTATTTCCTCATATTGATTTTCTCTTCATTTCATAACAAGAGAAATCTTTAAAGGATGTCATTTTTTAGCAAAATCTTCAACTTGATTTTTTCTAACTTCTAAGTCATGTTCACTTATTTTAAAAGTAAGTCTTATAGTTTTTAAATCTGGAGTTTTTCATTTTGCTTTATTTTTTTGATCTTGTTTCTTTCGTTTATAAAGAAATTTTCAATAATCTAGCATTTTTACTAGAGTTAAATCTCATTTTTTTCAAATTTCCATCAAATCAAGATTTAGAGATGCTGCCTTTGTTTTAGCTTCATCTAAAGTCATTTCTCAAAGAATTTCTCATAATTCTGAAACAAGTTCTATTTTATAAGCCTTTATTTCATTATTTAATGCTTTCTTTTTTTCAGCCATAGATTTTGGGTTAAGCTTTTAAAGACATTTCTAAACCTTTTAGAATAAGTGCAAATTTAGATTTTTTTCTAGATCCATTATTCTTATGAATGATATTCTTTTTAGATAGTTTATCTATATTTGAATGTAATTTAGTTAAAACAGTTTTTGCTTCTTCTAAATTTTTAGTAGAAATAGCTTTTTCAAAAGCTTTTCTTGTTTCTCTATATAAGTCTTTGAAGTGTTCATTTCTAGAATGTTTTTTATCACTTTGTTTCAAAGCTTTTTTTGCAGATTTTGTTATTGGCATAAGTACCTATATAATCTTTAATAAATAAAAAATAAAAAAATAGTTGGGGCTAAGTTTTTATTTTATGGATTTTTTGTCCATTAAAACGAGCAAGATTATATTTGTAAATAAAAAATAATCAAATTTTTTTTCTAATTTATTTTTTTGTAGAAAAATGGTGTTTTTTACTGTGTTTTTTAATAAAATTAGTTGACAAATTTCAAAAAAATTTTAAAAGTAAATTAATACAAAAACAAAAAGGATGAAAGATGTTAAAAATTTCATTAAAATTACTTGGCGGAATAAAAGATTCAGATGAAAAAAGTATAACTGGATCATCTGCAGTTTTAACTGTAAAAAATGGTTTTGGAACTTACAATATTCTTATCGATTGTGGACTTCATCAAGGAACGGAAAATGATGAATTATACAATAAAGAATTTGGCTTTGATCCATCAATCCTAAATTGTGCTATATTAACTCATGCACATATAGATCACTGTGGAAGATTCCCATTTATCGTTAACAAGGAATTTTTTAAAAATCCGTTCAAAGGAAAAATCTATACTCACCATTTAACAAAATTGATTTTACCAATTATGTTAAACGATGCTGCAAACATACAAATGTCTGAAGCAAAAGAGTTTGATCAAAAATCAAAGGTTTATACACCTACGATTTTACCAAAACAAAGAAGACTGCACCAAAGGTTTCCCCCTGAAGATCAAGAAGATTTGGAAGATTTTTTCCTTAAAGCAAAAGAGCTTAAAAAAGATTCTGATCTAAAAAAAGAGGTTTTATATACAACTTCTGAAGTTAAGAAAGTATTACACTTAACTGAAGGATTAGAATATAAAATTTGGAAACAAATACTTCCGGGAATTTCTATAAAGCTTTATAATGCTGCACATGTACTTGGTAGCACAATGATAGTAGTAAGATTAGAAGATTCCTCAAGTAAAAATAAAAGGTATAAATATTTACTTTTTTCTGGAGATTTAGGAAGAGTTAGAGATTCTCTTGCTCTTGGTAAGCCAGATATAGTAAAAGAAAAATTATCTTTCGTTATGATGGAATCAACTTATGGTGGAAGAATTCATGAAACAAGAGGTGTTGAGATAGAACAAATGAGATTTGAAATCCTAAAATGCATAAGAAGAAATTCTACGATTTTAGCTCCAGCATTTGCTTATCAAAGAGTTTCTGACATATTAGAGGTTTTAAGTAAAATGGATGGAGTTTATGGTAATGTAAAAATCTATCTAGATTCAAAACTTGCTTATGATTTATTTCAAATCTATAAAACAAGTAAAACCTATGCCTTTTTGAATGATATAGAAATTGAAATTATTCAAAATAAAAGCGATTTGGAAAGGTTTAGAAGGCAAAAAGGAGCAAAAATCTTACTTTCTTCTAGCGGAATGGTTAATGCTGGTTCAGTAATGAAACACCTTCCAGAAATTTTACCTATACCAAATAACAGAGTATTTTTACTTGGTTATATGGCAGAAAATACCATAGGTAGACAGCTTCTTGAAGGGAAAAAATTAATAGAAATTCCTGTTGCGGGGAGAATCGAAGTTGCTTCAAAAATAGTCGCTTTTAAGTCATTTTCAGGACATGCTGATGAAAAAGATTTAATTGAAATATTTAAAAGCTTAAAAATAAAACAAGATGTAAACTTCCGCTTATTCATCAATCATGGTGAAGCCGATGGTAGTGCACTTGCTTTGAAAAATGCTTTTGTTAGAAAAAATGTTCTAAATAAGGAAAAAATAACTATTCCTAAAAGTGGACATTTCTATCAAATTTTATAAAAATGGGTCGAAATTTCGGCCCATTTTTTTTATTTTTAAAAATTCTTAAAAAAACCTTGACTTTGCTTTATTTATTATTATAAGTTAATCTTATTTTGTTTAAAAAATATAAAATAAATATGTCAAAAATTAATTCAAAAAGTAATATTTGAAATATCCTAACTTGAAAATTAAAAATATCATATGGAATATGATTTTTATGAGAATTAATAATTAGTACAGAAAATCTAAATTGAGCAAAAGATTGAGATGATGTAAAAATAGAGAGAATTTGAACAAATCCAAATATAATTGAATATAAAGTAATAGAAATAATTCCGAAAAAAGAAAATATTGATGTTACTATAAATAAAACTGCTAAATTGGTAGAATGAATTTACAAAGAATTCAATGAAAAATGATGATTTGTAAAAATATACTGAAAAGATGAAGAAATATTTGTTTCAAAAAATAATTCTCTCTGAGCAAAAAATGGTGACAAAGTATCTTGTGCTATTTATAATTTAGGAAAAAGAAATGAGGCAATGATTGCTGAAATTTTAGAAAAATCTAAAATTTTGTATTTTGCTGAATTTGTATGAGGAAAATTTTTTCTAGAAGGAAAAAAAGAAATACAAATAAATAATTTAGATGAATTTATTTCAGAAAATTGAAATCTAGAAAATTGAGATTTAATTTCTTTAGAATTATGAGAATGAAAAGTATGAACTATTTATCAAAAACTTCATAAAAAATGGAATAATTCTCTTGATGAATTAAAAATAGTTTTGAAGCAATGAATAGAAATAGAATTTCCTAAAGAAGTAATTGAAGAAGTTAATGCTATAAGTGAAGAAATAGAAGAATCTGAAATCGCAAAAAGAGTAGATTTAAGAAATTTATACACAATTACTATTGATTGACCTGATACAAAAGATATAGATGATGCTATAAGTATAGAAATTTTAGAAAATTGAGATTTTAAACTTTATGTAAGTATTGCAGATGTAAGTCATTATGTAAAAGAATGAAGTGAATTAGATAAAGAAGCTAAAAAAAGATGAAATTCTTATTATTTCTTAGATAAAGTAATTCCTATGCTACATGAAAAACTTAGTAATTGAGTTTGTAGTTTGAATCCTAATGAAGATAAATTGAGTATGACCTCAGAAATTATTATAGATAAAAATGGAAAACCTGATATTTCAAAATCAAAAGTATATAAATCTGTAATAAGAAGTAATGCTAGACTTACATACAAAGAAGTTCAAGATATATTTGAATGAAAATTATGAATATGAGATAAACTTCAATTTGCTGACAAAGTAGATGAAACTCTTATAAAAACAGTTCAAAATCATTATTCCCTATCTAGAAAATTAAACAATTTAAGAAAAAAAGAATGAGAATTAAATTTTGAGAATAGAGAAAGAAAAATAATTTTAGATGAAGAAAGAAATCCTATAAAATTTGAAAATTATAAACTTTATGAATCAAATGATTTAATAAAATCAGAAATGGTTATAGCAAATGAAGTTGTAGATAAAATTTATGGAAACTGACCATTTTTACATAGAACTCATCAAAAACCAAAAGAAAAGAAAATAGAATTACTTCAAAATATTTTCAAATATCTAGAAGTAGAAATTGATTGACTTGATATAAATCCTTGAAATATACAAAAACTTTTGGAAAAAATAAAATGACACTCAAAAGAAAAAGCTCTTTCTACTTTGATTTTAAGAACTCTTCAATTAGCAAAATATACTCATACTTTAGAATGACATCATTGACTTGCATTAGTTCATTACAGTCATTTTACTTCACCAATAAGAAGATATTCCGATTTACAAATTCATAGAATTATATCTGAAAGTTTAGAATGAAATTTAGATAAAAATCATTATGATTGAATTCTTGAAAAAGTAGCTACAGAATGTAGTATAAATGAACAAAAGGCTGAAAACAATGAAAGAAAGATAAATACATTATGCAATATAAAACATCTAGAAAAGAAAATCTGAAAAACTTTTGATGCTACAATAATGATGATAAATGAAAAATGAACTTCTGTAGAACTTGATTTTGCAAACATTTGATGAGAAATAATTTTAGATAAAGAGGCCTGATATAATTATAATATAATAGAAAAATGATTTTGAGAAATTTTATGTCCAAATTGAGACATAATAAAAATATGAGATAAAACAAAAATTAAATTAATATCAATTGATAAAGATAATTTACAAATTTATTTTGAACTTATATAATTATGAAAACAAACGAAGTTTCTATAAAATATCTCTGATGAATCTCTGATAAAGAAAAATGACTTAGTTTAACTGGTTCATCAACTTTGATGACAGCTCTATTATGATGACAAAAAGTAAAAATACTTACTGATATAGGAATGTTTCAATGATGAATTAATTGTGATGAATATAATAAAAAAATAGACGAAGAAATAATAAATTGTGACTATGTGATTATAACTCATGCTCATATGGATCACATAGGAAGACTTCCTTTACTTGTAAAAAATTGATTTAAAGGTAGAATTTTGATGACAGGAATTACAAAAGAATTAATGACTCCAATGTTAAATGATTATGTAACTCTTACTACAAATAAAATAAAAGAACAAGAAGAAAAAAAGAAAACAAAATGACAACAATTAAGAGAAAAATTGAGGATTGTAAATCTTTCTGAAGATGAAACAACTATAAAATCATCAAATAAGGTTGAAATTTCATCAGTTTGATTATATAAAAATTATAAATATGAAATATCAAAAATTATACACCAAATAGAATCATTTTTAGCTATTAATTGAATTAATAATCAAGAAGATATAACTAATTTTTTAAGCGATTGAACTTATAATACCTATACACAATCGGAGATAGATTCATTGTTTGGAATCATAGAGACTGATAAAATGGATGATATAGATGAAAAAAAAGTTATTGATTGAATAAAAAATAATATATCATACAAAGATGTTGATTATGTTTTAATAAATAAATCAAATTTTTCTGATATATATAATTTTAAAAGATTATTAAATTCTTGATTTTCTTGAAAAATATTAATGACAGAAGCAAGAAAAAATATGTTAAATATATTTTTAGATAGCTTTATAAAAAGAGGAAACAAAAAACCACAAGTAAATAAATTAGAAATAAAATTATCTGAATATTTAAGTATTTTAGAATCATATAAATCTATTGAGGCTAGTAAGATAAATAATCCTAAAATAGTTAAAGAAATAGATAATATTATAAAAACTTTAAATAATAAATTTTGATTAAATATTAATAAAAATATAAATCAAGATACTATAGAAATTGCTAAAATTGAATTAGCTAAAAATAATATTTTAAAAGAGGCTGACATTTGAAATCTGCAAAATAATTTACCAAGTATAGAATTACTTTATGATGAAAATGATATCAAAAAAACTCAAAGCCTTGTTTCTGTTTTAGAAATTTGAGATAATTTAGATTTGGATACTAGAATTACTATTTCAGATATTAATGATGGAATCATAGATAAAATTCCTGAAATGATAATGTGATGATATAATAAAAAAATATATGTTTTACCTCATGTAAAACAACAAATAGTTTCTAAATGGAATAAAAATTTTAATCCTGAAGGAATAATATCTCAATTAGAAAAAAATGAAGGAGAAAAATTAGATAATATTTTCTCAAATTTAAAAAATGCTTTAAATATAATAAATGAAAATAATTTAGAAGAAATTACTGAAACAATACTTGATAAAAATAGTTTAGATAAAAGACAACAAATAAGATCAAATTTATTTTATATAAACCATTTAGAATGAAAAAAAATAAATCTATTTAATGAAAATGATTTATCTTATAATTTAGATTTATTACAAAAATGAGATAATGCAATTGTAATTAATTCAAGTCAAAAAAGAATTTTTGTGAATTTTTTAAAACAAAAAGTTGAAAATTATAGTTATTTCGAAAGCTTATTAATTGAGGTTGATGAAAATTTCTCATCTAATGAAATTGTTTATTTTGATGAAAACATTGAATGAAATTTAACAAATTTTAAAAAATCGAATGTTTTATTAGTTGATTCTGAAAAAGAAGATGAATTTAATCAATTTTTAAACAATTTCTTTATTGATAAAAATCAGACAAAAAAAAGAAAAAGAAAAAATTTAGAAAAATTTTGAAATGAAATAGAAGAAACAAAATCTTTTGAAAAAGAAATTTTAATTTTAAGACAATATAATATTTTAAATGAAACTGATTTAGAAAATTTTATAAAATCTGAAAAAGAAAAAATATGACTAATAAGGAAAAACTTTTCTAAAAAAGAATATATAGAAAATTTTTCTTCGTTTTTAGAACCTGTTTTTACAAAATGACATGAAAAAATTATTGATTCTTTTAAATTGAGATTTTTCGATGCATGACATATAGAATGAAGTGTACAAGCTGTTGTAACAATAGTAACAAAACAAGTTGAACATACTTTAAATCAAAGTAGTTTTAATTGAAATTATAAAAGAGAACATAAAAATTTCTTATTTACATGAGATTTAGGAAAATTTACTCAAGCAAATTTATCTTGAAGCCCAGAAATTCCTGAATATAAATTTGATTATGTTCAGATAGAATCAACTTATGCCGATAGAAATCATCCAGATAAAGATGAAGAATTTAAAATATTATTAAATGAATTAAATTGAAGTTTATGAAAAGTAGTTATTGCTGCTTTTTCTCTACAAAGAACTCAAGAAATAATTGTAGAATTACTCAAAAACAAAGCTGAAAACAAGGATTCTTATCCAGAGTTTAAAACTTGGAAAAAAACTATTAAGTTATTAAAAGATAGATTTTTAGAATTAGGTAAAATAGAAAATCCAACAGAAATACAATTAAGTGAAAAATTAAGATTAACATCTTTAATTAATCAAATAAATGATAATATAACAGAGGTTCAAAAAAATTTATTTACATGAAATATTATTCTAGATTCTCCTCTTGGTACAAAAATTACAAATATTTTTACTAAATCAACAAAATTAAAATATGATTTACTTTTAAAAGAAGTACAAGAAGAAATTTTTTGAAAAGAAATAGTTAGAATACTTGAAAAGTGAGAATATAAAGAAATATATAAAGATGATAGAATAAAATCAAAAGATATAATTATTTCTTCTGGTTGAATGCTTCAATGAGGATCAATTATGAATCATATAAAAAATATGATTGATGATCCAAATGCAAAAATAATTTTTACTTGATATCAAGCAGAATGAACTTTATGACATGATATTTTATCATGAAAAAAACAAATAATTATTGAAGGAAAAGTTTATGATGTAAAATGTAAGATTGTTCAAATAAAATGATATTCATCTCATATTTGAAAAGATGATATAATTAAATATACTACTCAAGATTTAAAATATTCAAAAAAAGCAAAATTATCTTTGGTTCATGGAGATGAAACAAGAGAAAATATAGCAAAAGATATAAGAAAAATAGTTAAATGAAATATTGAAGTTTTGGTTCCAAAACTTTGGGATGAAATCAAAATCAAAATATAAATAAAGTGAGGAATTTTCCTCACTTTATTTATTTATTTATATCAAATTCTTTAAAATAATGCATATTTTTATCAGATTCCAAAGTCATCGCTCAAATATGTGGAGTTATTATGCAATTTTCTAGATTTAGAAGCTTAGTTTTAGGATTTACCGGTTCTTCTTCCCAAGTATCAAGAAAAGCTCAAGATTCTTTATTTTTTTGAAGAAATCGAATTAATTCATTTTCATCAATAATTCATCATCTGGAAGTGTTTATAATTTTAACATTTTTTTTAAGTAAAGAAAAATCATCTTTTCATAAAAAATTTTTTGTTTCTTCTGTAAGCGGAATATGAAAAGAAATAATATCACAAGTTTTAAAAATTTCTTTTTTATCTTGCATTTTTTTTACATTTCAAATATCTGACGAAATATATGGATCAAAAAAAACAAAATCATTTCATTCAAATCCTGATAATCTTGAATAAACTTTTTTGGCTATATTTCAAAATCCTATAAATCAGATTTTTTTATTTTCTAAATTTTCTCAAAAAAATTGGAATCTATCATCTAAATTTCGCCACGATTTATTAGTTTTTCTAAGCAAAGATAAAATTCCCCAAATAACTAAATCCGCAACAGAAGATGAATTTGCTCATGGAGTGTTTAATACTTTTATATTTTTTGCATCACAAAGTTTTAAATCAACTTTTTCAAGTCAAACTCAAATTCTACAAACATATTTTAAATTTGGAAATTTTGAAATTAAATCTTTATTTAATTCTATTTTTGATCTAATAATTATTGCATCAATTTGAGAAAAATCAACTTGTTCTTGAAATCAAAAAATTTTATGTCAATTATCTTCTAAATAATTAAGATATTCTATATTTATTTCAGGATATTTTTCTAAAATTAAAAAATTCATATTTTGATTATTAAGCAATATTTTTTAAAAGTGAATAAAAAGAAAGTATTTTGAATGTAAAAGACGAGTTTTTATTCACTTTTAATCTTGAAATAAATTTATATAATAAGTCTCATTATCCTTATTTAAAAATATATATCAAGCAAAAACTTTCAATATTTGAGCATCATCTGCTACTTTTATAAGACTTCCTCATTTATAATAAATATAAACATTTTTTGGTGATTTAATTATATAAACTCATTTTTCATTTATAATATTAAATCATTCTATATCATCAACAAAGGATAAATCTAAAACATATTCATGAATTGAATCCTTTAATAAGGCTTTATATTTTCAATCTTTTTTTCATACAATTAAAGCATCATTTCAAAAATTTTTTGCATAATCAATTGTATCAAATCAATCTAATTTAAGATATTTATAAATTCAAGTTTCAAGTAAAGCAGTTAAATTTATAAATTTTGAATCTTTTAAAATATATTGTTTTTGTTTTATATAAACTATACTATTGGAATTTTCTTCTAAATGTGTTCATGATAAATATTTATAAGATTTTCAAGTTTCAAGATTGTAAATGTTATTTTTTGTAAAAATTAAATCTCTATTTATTTTCAAAACTTTTTCTTTTATATTTATATTATTAAAAGTTAAAAATTTTGAATTATCATTACAAAATACCTCGGTTCTTATAATTTTTGGATTTTTACAAATTATCTGTTCTTGAGTATTGGTATCAAGATAAGGAACTATCAAATTATTAGATGAATCATAATAATAAATTTTTCATTCATTTGAAAAATAATTATAACCTAAATAATCATAACTTATAGTAAATTTATTTTTAAATTCTAGATTAGAGTCAAGTAAAAAATAACCTGATGAAGTTTTAAATAAATAATCATTATTTAATTTTTCTATCCTGCTTGTAAGATAAGAAAGCTTATTTAAAACAGTATTTTTTACTAAATAAATATTATTTGAGTAATATTGTAGATCTCTATTTAGAGAAATTTTTAAATCAACTGGATAATATCATTCTTTTGACATAGATATATCATAGTTTCAATAATCAAAAATATTTCTAAGAGAAGCTGTTGGATATCATATATTATTTATACTAAGATTATCGGCTTCTGGTAATAAATTTAATTCTATTACTCAGAAAGGTTTTATATAATCTCTAGGCTTATCAAAAAAATTTTCTCTATCTTGAAATAACATTTTTGTATCTATGTAATATCATTGAAAAAAGAAATACATAAAAGTAGTTATAATAAATACTATAAACCAAAAAAATAATTTCCTTATATTTGCCTGTCTTACTTCTTGTTTATAAGTTTGAATTTTCATAATTTTTAAATTTTTAATTATTTTCTAGACATTTTTTTAGTAACTTCAAAATTATCCAATCTTTTTCCTGTAAATAATCTAAATTGGCTTTCTATTGCTGGTATAGAAAAAAGTGTCATTTTTAAAAATGGAATTAAAATCCATTGTAAAACATTTATTAAATAATCTCTTTTCCTAAAACTTGTATATTTTCTCATTATAAGTATTGATAAAAGTGATGGAAAAAAAATTGTTAAAAATAAAACTGAAGCAAGCATAGAAATAGAAATTGGTACTGCAAAAGTAGAAATACTATCGCTTACTGATAAGCTTAATCCTGGATAATAACCAATAAATAAAAACATAAAAGAAGCTGAAGCCCAAAACATATGATTTAAAAGTAAATACAAAGTTTTTCTAAATTTTTCTAAAAGTGTAATTTTTTTATTTTTATAAAATTCTGGAATTACATATTCTACATCCGAAGCTCACCAAGACCATCTTCTAAGTTGTTTATATTGTGCTTTTACTGATTTTACAAAATTTTCTTCCTCAACTAAATCCATATGACAAACAGCTGGAACATTTACTATACGAAAAAGAGAGTCAAAAGCAAAATATGATCTCCAATATTGAAGTCAATCTTCAACAATAGAATCAAGTGACCAATAATGACTTTTTTTCAAACAATAAAGAGATTGTCAATAAACTGCAAAATTTCTATAAAATTCTGGATTTTGACTTTCTGATAATTGCCGAAAAGTTGTTCACATAGCTATAAGTCTAGCAAAAAATGTTCATTTATGCCGATTATTTGAATAAACTGGATTATATTGATAAATAGCATGATCTCTATAATCTGTAGTCAAATAAGTATAATTTGCTATTAAAAAGAAATTTTTATCTACTTTTGTGTCTGTATCTATAGTAGAAACATAAGTTAAATGTTCATCTAATTCTTTTCATTTAATATATTCTTTCACAGCATATGTTATATTTGCTCATTTTACTTTTCATTCATTTGGAATTCAATCAGGATGAACAATCATTTCTATTTTTATATCTTTATTTTCATATTTTTTTAAAACTTTTGTAGCATTTTTAACTGCTGGTCACCATCTTTCTTCTACAGCAAGTAAAACTATTATATTTTCTTTATATGGATATTCTGCTTTTACAATAGAAGCTACAGCATCATCAATTACATCATAAGGTTCATTATAAACTGGAAGTAAAACTATATGTTTCAAATCTGGTCATTCTTTTAATTTATAAAAAAAATATTTATAATCTTTTTTATTTATAGATAATAAATCAAAATACGATTTCATTATAAAATAATAATTCATAAAAGCTTTTATTGTCCAATATGAAACATAAAAAGCTATATATAAAAGTCACATTTGATAATTTATATTTATCAAAATAATAGGAAAAAAGAAAGCCAATAAAAATAGGCTAAAAGGTACTTTGCTAAGAAATTTTTGGTTTGTAAATATATAATCTGAGATTTTTTGAAACATTAGTTTTTTGTATATTTAATAATTTTAAAAAAATTTTCTAAAATATAATCATAAATGCTTTAAAATCAAATTTAAGATTATCTATATTTTTTATTTTTTTTATTTTTTAAATAAAAATATCGTGAAATATGATATTAAATTTTTAAAAACAAAAAAAGAATTTCAAATGAAATTCTTTTTTTGTTTTATTCGGCTCTTGTTATACCTAATCTTGCTTCAATTTCCATATCAACATACATTCTCTTTCTACCATATTTTTTTCTAGAATAATCTTTTATCAAATCTCGAGCTTTTTGATTTTTATAAGCTGAATCCCATATAGTTTTCATATCAAAAGGACGAGTTGTTGCATTATCTATATTTAATTTTACATAAGTAGTATAATTTGCAATTCAAATTATATCTTGTTGTGATAAAAGAGGAGCATATTCTTTTTCAAGATATTCAGCATCTTCAGCACCAACTTTGAAAGACATAATTGTTCAAGCATTTCAGAAAACTGCATCTTTTATACTTGGTTTATCTCATTTTTGTTTTGCTCAACTTCATCAAATTTGAGCTATAAATTGGTGAGCCATTATCAAAGCTAAATGATATTTTCTGGCTTCAGAAAGTATTTCTCCAAAAGTTTCAGTAGCAAAATTTTGAAATTCATCTACATATAAGAAGAAATCTTTTCTTTGATCTTCTGGCATATCAGCCCTACTCATTGCTGCCATATTTATTTTTGATACAAAAATCAATCAAAGTAATTGTGCATTTAAAGCTCATATTTTACCTTTTGAAAGATTAACTAAAAGTACTTTTTGATTATCCATAATCTCTCTTAAATTAAAAGCAGATTTTGGTTGCCCAATAATATTTCTTATAGTTGTATTTGTTATAAATGGACCAAATTTAGAAGAAAAATACGGAATCATTTCTTGTTTTTCTCTATCTCAAGTTGAAGCATATTCATGATCCCAGAAAGATTTAACAACTGGATTTTTTACTTTTGAAGTTTTATATTTCATAAAAGCATCATCAACAAAAAGTCTTGGTACATCTATCAAAGTTCCACCATCTTCTTCATCTTCCATAAGAGTTAAACAACCATTTCTAAAATAATGTTGTATTCTTGGACCAAAAACTTCATCACCAAATATTTTTATAAATATTTCAGTTGCATCAAGTGCTCGTCTATCCATTTCTCTAGCTCTTAAAATAGGATCAGTAGAAATAACTTCAAGCATATTTAATCACATTGGTCTTTCATCATCAGATGGATCAAAAACTATTACATCTTTTGCTCTTTCTTTTGGTGTATAAACAAGTGTATCTTCTACTAAATCACCATGTGGATCTATAACACAAAGTCAGTCTCATGACCGTAAATCCTGTCTAGCCATATATCATATAAAAACTGATTTTCATCCTCAAGATTTTCAGATAATATAATGATGTCTTCATCTATCTTTTCTCATAAAATAGATTGGAATTTTTTTATTTCTGTATTCATTCCGTCACATTAAAGAACCATCTTTAAAAGTAGGAAATCATCAAAGATGTCTATGCACCATTTTTGTTTCAAAAATATCTTCTTGTTTTTTAGCTCATGTTTCTGGATCTATTACTTCTCTAGTTCCTATTTTAAATTTTTCTTCAAGCATAATAGGTTCATGCGGTAATTTCAGATTTTGTGGTGGAGAAAGTTTTTTATAATCAAGCCATTGAATAAGTGGAGATTTATTATAATTTATATCAGGGAGATGATAAAGAGTTGATAATTCATCAGCTGAATAAACTGATATATTTTGAAACATTCAAACTAATTTATATCTAAATGCAAAAAATCTAATCGGAGTAAATATAAAAGGAAATAAATCTTCTATAAGTTGTGGATTATCTAAACTATTATTATACTCATCCGTAAAAATACTAGAAGCTGCAATTATAGAATGTACTCCTGTATCAGCAGATTTAGGATTTGGACTAGAAACAAAAATTCTAATAGATGACTTAAAACTTGGTTGAGCAGCAGTTTCTCACATAATTTTTTGTGCTTCAGTTTCTGCTTGATTAAATATTTTATAAGAATCTCAACTTGAAGCTCACGGTGCATTTGAATCTTTAACTGCTTTATCTGGTCACTCAACCATTGTAACTAAAGGATTCCAAAAAATATCTAAAACTGGAATTTTTGATTTTTTATTATATTGTCATTTTGCAACAAGTCCTGCTGCTTTTTTAGCTTTTTTATTCCGATTTGATGAAACAGGTTTAACTACAATTTGCATAATAGCTTTATCTTCTTTTCCAAGAGATCAAAAAACATTTGTAAAATTATTTAGAGCATCATCTTCTAAATATTTATAAGTCCTTATAGGATAAACATCATCATTTTGTTTTCATAAAGATGCAGCACGAGCTGTGTATCAAGTTGGTTTTAAATCTACATATTCTTTTGCTCTATCAATTATTTTTACT
>JAQVPN010000070.1 GCA_028702055.1 Candidatus Altimarinota bacterium
AGTTTTACTTTCTATTTTCTTAATTAAATCTATATTTCTGTTTATATCTCTATCTATAGTTAAAACATTTATTCATAATTTTTTAAAGAATATTGCTTGTTCTATGGTTTTTAATCTACAATTTACAGAAGAAAAATATTTAAGATTTGGAAACCTTTTTAAAATAATTTTCATATATAACATGTTTGTTATAGATATTGATGTTAGTCAATATCAAATAATTTCTTCTATATAATCAAATAATAATTTAATTTTTTCTACAGAAAAATCATCTTTTGATTCAATAGTTGAATTCAAAAGTAAAATTGTATCAATATTATATTTTTTACAAGTAGAAATTAATTCTTTAATTTCAGATTTATAATCTCAATTATATTGTCTAATAGGTCTTCAAGAAGTTCATAATTCTTTTGGTAATGCAAAATAAACAGAAGAAATATTATTTTTCTTTTCTTTAAGTAAATCTAAAAATCAATATTTTTCATTATATCAAACAGAAAATTTCATAATTATTTATTTATATTATATTTTGACATAACTTTTCATAATGCTATATCATTTTCTTGTATATTTAGATAATTTCAAATATTATTTAAATAAAAATGTGGCTTTATTATATTTCTTATTTTTAATAAATTATAAATATCTATATTTTTATCTGTATTAATATTTCAAAGAAAAATATCATCTAAGTTAAAAATATTTTTAGATACTAAATCTCTTAATATATATAATTCTACTTCATAATCAGCATACATGTTACCATCATAATCAAAAACAATTTCAAAGTCATTTTTTCATATTCAATTATCAATATCATCATTATTTTTTCAAGTAAATAATCCTAAATTAATATTATGACCTTTTAATCAATCATTTATTTTTTTTATTTTATTTAATAAAATATCTAAATTTTTTAAATTTTCAATAGCCCGTTTCTTTGTATATCTAATAGCTATTAAAGAAAATTTTCTGAATCATATTTTTATTAATTTTTTAAATATTTCATACATATATGATTCCTTTCATGGCTCAATTATAAAATTGATTAAAAAATTCTTTAAATTATTATTAAATAACTCTTTTCTACTTAATATTCATAATGAATGTAAAGCAACTGAAAAAATTATATCAAAATTATTATTATTAAAAAAAATTATTTTATCTGGAGACAATAGCTCTCAATTTGTAACTATAGAATATCTTGAAATATTTAAAATTTTGGTTTTTTTAACAATATATTTAATCTTTTCAAATTCCAATAATGGTTCTCATCAAAAAAATTCAATTCTAAGTTCATTAATTTTATCTCTATTAATTTGTATGAATTTAATATAATCATCAATTGTTTGGTATGATAAAGCATTATCTGAAAAATCTATTGCACAATAATTACATCTATAATTACATTGTCTAGTCATTATAAAAAACAATGTAAGATTAATATTATCTCATTTTTTTATATTTAAAAAACAATTTTTACAATCCCAATCTTTATATTTACAATTAATGCATTCAATATTATTAAATTTCATTTTCTAATTAAATTTAATATATAAAATTTTATCATTATGGTTCATAATGTTTTCATTAAAAAATCATCAATTAGATATAATATAGCTTTTATATTTATAAAATAAATTTCTATCAGCTTTTTCATTATACTCATAATAAACTCACTCTGAAATATATTTTCAGTTTTTATCTAATTTAATAAAATCATTAGTTTCAAAAAACAAATACATATATGAATATGGATATATATCTTTAGTATAATTTGATAATATACTATTAGTATTTTTTCATAATGCAATTGAATATTTACAAGAAAATAAGCAAGGAGTATGAAAAATTAGCCTTTTTTCTTTAAATATATCTAAATATTTACTAAAAACATCAGATTTATCATAAATATTTTTTATAAAATCATACATATGATATTTAATATCTTGAATTTTTATATATTTAAAAAAAATATAAAAATTTTTTATACAACAATTAGGAAATCATAAATATTTTCATATATAAATAATATTTTTGTTGTCTCAATTTATATATTCTTCAAATTTATTTTTAAAAGTTTTTAGATTTTTTTGATTTAAAGAAAAATAAACTATAAATTCATTATTATCTAATCTAGAAAAATTATAAAAAAATAAATTTTGTAAATTTAAAAAATAATTTAATTCATTAAAATATTTATAATTAATATAATCAAGAGAAATTATTTTTTTTCATTCATACATTAATAAAAAGGATCCTAAATTTATTTGATTAGAAAATTTTTTTTTATTTAATTCTACTAAAAAAGTATTTATATTATTTATCTGCATTTTTTATATTAACATTATTATTATAGATAATTTTTCATAATTTCTGCAAATTATCATCAAGTTTATAATAATTAGATATTTTATTTATAAAATAAACTGTATTAATTTTTTTTCTTAATATAATAATATCAATTAAACTGAAATCATTATTATTTAAATCTCATAAAAATATTTCATCTATATTAAAAACATTTTTTCATACATAATCTTTTAATAACCGTAATTCTGTATCATAATCTCAATATATTTTACCATCATAATCTAAAAATAATTCTATATCATTTTTTTTAATATTAAATTCTACTTCTTTATTTGTTCTTATATAAAATAATTCTAAAATATTTTTCTTTAAAAAATTAATATGATTATAAAATATGGATATTTTATTTAATAATAAATCTAAATTTTTAAAATTAATATATGACCATTTTTTGGTATAATAAACTGGTAATATAGTAATTTTATAAAATCATATTTTTATTAATTTTATAAATAAATTAAACATTAAAAGTTCTTTTCAAGGTTCAATTATAAAATTAATAATAAAATTTTTTAAATTAGAATTTTTTAATAATTTCATTTTTTCATCCAATATTTTATTTGTATGAATAGCGACAGAAAAAACAACTTCAAAATTATTGTCATTTAAAAAATTTATTGTATTTTTATTTAATAAAAAACCATTTGTAACAATAGAGTATTCTATATCATATTTCTTTGTTTTATTTACTATATATTTTATCTTTTCTAATTCTAATAATGGTTCTCATCAAAAAAATTCAAACTTTATTTTATTAATTTTTTTTCTTTTAATTAAAAGTTTTTTTAAAAATAAATCTATAGTTTCCTGAGTAATTGAGTTATCAGTAAAATTAATTCAACAATAATTACATCTTAAATTACATTGACGAGTCAAAACTATTGTTATAACAATACTAGGAAAAAAGACTTCTTTATCACTATAAGAAGTCTCATCTAAAATATAACAATTTTTACAATCCCATCATTTAAAAATACAATTATTGCACTTTATTAATTTCTTTCTCATAATTTACTATATATATTTTATCACAATTTTCATCTGTATAATTTACTCAAGTTAAAATATCATAATATAATTTTGAATATTCTTTTTCATTTTCTAAAAAATATTTTTCATTATCCTTATTCAAAAATAAATTAAGTCTATTTAAATTTACAACAGTATCTTCTTTATTTATATATCATAAATAATATCCTGCTATAATTAAATTAGATGACTCTAATTTACCTCAGAAATATCAATTCCCTTCAATTTCAGATTTATTAATTCAACAATTATTATAAAAATAATTTCTAACATCTTTATTATCAATAATAGATAAATCTAACATTGAATTAATCATTTTATTATAACAAACTCTTTTTAATAAAAAAGAATTTATATCTTTATCTTTTGAATAATTTTCTATAACAAATTTTTTCAATAAATTATTATTTTTACAAATATAATTTAGAAAAATTTTTGAATTATCTTCACTTGAAAATCTAAAATTAGTGATATTTTTATTCATTTCATCTAATTTTTCTATTTTTAATTTTGCAATTTTTTCTTCTTTAGTTTCTTGTGTCTTTTTATTAATAAAACCTAAATTTGAGTTGTAACCTTTTTTAAGTTCTTGATTTATTATTTTTTTATCAATAATATTCTGAATATTTTTAGTATCAAAATAATGAACTAGCAAATAAAATAAATATTGAATAAATAATAAACTTACTATAAATAATAATATTTTTTTTCTCTTCATTATTAAGCAATTATAAATTAAAAAATTACCGTCTACTTCAATGCGAACCATGACTTCAATGCGAACCATGACTTCAATGCGAACCATGACTTCAATGCGAACCATGTGAACTATGTCATAAAGCTGCTGTTCAAGAAATATTAGGAGTTCAGCTATAATGTCAATTAATAATTCAACTTGCATGAGCTGGTCCAATTGTTCATTTTGTTGCACATACAATATCACTAGATCGTCCATCAGATGGAATTCAAAGCATATTTACATAATCATCTCAACTTGTAACAGGACTAGCTGCATTTATTGCTATACAATCATTTCAATGTCAAGCAAAAACATCATCTACTCAAGTAAAAAGCATAGCTCAAACAGATAAACCAAGAGCATCCTTTTTACTTATTTTTCAACTTTCATCGGTAAGAAATCATTTAATCTTTTTTTGAATTTTTGGAAAGATTTTTTTATTGTTTTTTAACATTATTTATTAATTATTAAAAAATAAATATACAGCTTAAGTATAAGTGAAAAAGTTATAAAATCAAAAAAATATTTATTTTATCTTCAATTTATATAAAAAAAAATATTAAAAATAATGAAATTATATTGTATCGCATTGACTAATTACATTTGAAGCTTTATTTCAAAAAATCCAATTCTGAAAAACATCTTTATTTTCATTATTTTTTAAACTTTTAAAGATATAATCTAAAATAGCATAATCTAAAATTTTTTTAGTGTCTTTAGAATAATTTGAAATTATATTTCAAGTATTTTTATATGAGCTAATTGGACAAACTCCTATATAAGGTTTATAAACACTTTCATTATATCAAGGTAATCAATCCAAAGTACTGGCTTGAACCATAATTTTTGTAACATCATTATTAATCATATTTTTATATGTTTCATCAGAATTATCTCAAACTTCTCAAATCATAAAACTTTGATCTCACATCCTTGCAAACATTCTTCATTCATCACAACTATATATTTTTCAATCATAATTATATGCAACTTGTCATATACAAGCTCAACAAGGACTTCTTTCATCTAAATAATTAGGATCTATTTCTGTTAATATTTTAGTTAAATAAATTGTAGATAAATTTTCTCTAAAATTTGTTCATTTTTTATTTAATTCTAAAATATAATTCATAGATTTTATGTAGAATTCTATGAACTCTTGATTAGTATATCAAAGTGTATTTAAGTCTGATGCAGCAAATCAATATGGATTTAATGGTCTTAAAAAAATAGAATCTAATCATAAATTAATATATGTATCTATAGTTTCTTTATACTTAGATAAAGTTTTTTTTGTTACATTTAATAAAGCTCCTACTTGATTTTCAATTCCTTTTTTAGAATATTCTGCATT
>JAQVPN010000071.1 GCA_028702055.1 Candidatus Altimarinota bacterium
ATAACTTACTATTAATAATTAAACAAACAAAATGAATTTCAAAAGAAAAAATGTTAACAAAAACGAATTAAATATAATATTAAGTATATTTTTCTTATTTGTTTTATTTATTTTTATATCTTATTTTCATAATATATCTAAATCTTTAATAAATGAAGATATTGATTTAAAAATAGAATCTGGTGAAAACTTCTATTCCCTTTCAGATAAATTTGATATAAATAATATATTTTTAAAAATATATTTAAAATTAAATAAACCTGCTAAATCTTTACAAGCTTGAGTTTATAAATTACAAGCATGAGATAATTTAGTTTCAATTATAGAAAAATTACAATGAAAAATTTATTCAGAAGAAATTAATTTAACTTTATTAGAATGATGGAATATTTATGATATAGATTCATATTTATTTCATAAATGATTTATTAATGAAGGAGAATTTATTGAAAAAACAACAAATTATTCTAAAAATCTTATAACAATATATCCTTTTTTAGAAAATTCTAAGACTTTAGAATGATTTTTATATCCTGATACTTATAGTATAGAAAAATGAAATTTTGATTTAGATGTTTTTATAAATAGACTTCTTAATAATTTTGATACAAAAGTTTATAAGAAAATTTTATTTAATTTTGGAAATAAAGAAATTCTAGATATAATCAATTTATCGTCAATAGTAGAAAAAGAGGAAAGAAACTCTACTGAAAAAGCAATTGTTGCTTGAATTCTAAAAAAAAGACTTGAAGAAAATTGGTATCTCGGGGCAGATGCCACCGTATGTTACCCTCATAAAGCCACAAGAGAGACTTGCACCCCTTCTTTTGTAGTAAATCATATTTATGAAAAAAACTCATACAATACAAGAACTTTGTTATGATTACCATCAACTCCAATCAGTAATCCTAGTTTAGAAACAATAGAAGCCACTATAAATTCAAAAGTGACTCCTTACTATTACTATCTGCACGATAACGACTGAAAAATACATTATGCTACAACTAATCTTGAACATGAGAGAAATAAAGCTTTGTATTTAAAATAATTTTAAAAAGTGTCCTTTAATACATTAAGGATATACTTTTTTAGTTATTTTTTAGTTATTTATTATTAATAATAACATATAAAAAATATGACTTTTGAAGAACTAAATTTAAAACCAGAAATAATGAAATCATTAGAATCTGCTTGATATACAACTCCTACACAAATCCAATTTGATGTAATAAAAGAAATCAATAATGGGAAAAATATAATCGGGCAATCTCAAACTGGTACAGGTAAAACTGCAGCTTTCGTAATATCTTTACTTGAAAAAATTGATTTAGGAAAAAGATGAGTACAAGCTTTAATACTAGCTCCAACTAGAGAACTAGTAAATCAAACAAGAGAAGAAATTCTTCTTTTATCAAAAAATATGAATATAAAATCTCTTCCAGTTTTTGGATGAAGTCCTCTCTTTAAACAAAAAGAACTTATAAAAAAATGACAAGATATTATTATCGGTACTCCTGGTAGAGTTATCGATTTAATAGAAAGAGGTATTTTAAAATTAGATCAAATTGATTTTTTTGTACTTGATGAAGTAGATAGAATGCTTGATATGTGATTTGTAGATGATATAGATTATATCTGGGGTAAAGCTACAAATGTAAAACAATCTATGGTATTTTCTGCTACTATAACAGATGACATGAAAAGAATTATAGAAAAATATTTATGAGTTGATTATACTTATATTAAATCAACTAATGCTATAACTACAGAAAAAATAGATCATTCATTTATAGAAGTTCCTCATGTTGATAAATATGAAATGCTTCTTAAATTTATAGATGAACATAAAGGACAAAAAACTATAGTTTTTTGTCAAACTAAAAGAGATACTGAAGTTTTAGCTGATAAATTACTTGATGACGATATAAAAGCTTCATTTTTAAATTGAGATATGAGACAAAGAGAAAGATTTAGAGCTCTTAAAGATTTTCAAGAAAATAAAGTTGATATATTTGTAGTTACTGATGTTGCTGCTAGATGATTAAATATGAAAAATATAGAACTAGTTGTAAACTTTGATGTTCCTTTAGATCCAGAATCATATATTCATAGAATAGGTAGAACTGGTAGAGCTGGTGCATCTGGTAGAGCTGTAATGTTTGTTTCTGATAGAGAAAGAACAGCTTTAAGAAGTATAGAAAAAACAAATAAAATCAAAATCAAACAAATAGATATTGATTGAAATGAAATGGAAAGAAAAGAAGAAAGAAGTTTTGGTTCTAGAGGATGAGATTCTAGAGGTGGTAGATCATCTGGTTGAAGATTCTGAGGAGGAAGAGGATGATTTAGAGGTAGTGATAGAAATTCTAGAGGTGGTAGATCCTTTGGTTCAGATAGAGCTTGAGAAAGAGCTCCTAGATCTGGATGAAATTCATATTTTGGTAAATCTGAAAGTTCTGAAAGAACTCCTAGATGAGAAAAAATAGGTTTTGAAAAAAGATTTGATAGAGATAGTTCATCAACTTGAGAAAGAAAAACTTTTGGTGATAGATCATCTAATGATTTTTCTAGAAGAGATTCAGCTAATGGCGAAAGAAAAAACTTTGCTGATAGAGGAAATTCTTCATTTAGAGGATGAGAAAGAAGAAGTTTTTGAGATAGACCATCAAGAGATTCTTGAAGAGATTCAGGAAATGGTGAAAGAAGAAGCTTTAGCGATAGAACAGAAAGAAATAAAGAAAGAGGAACAGATTCTCCAAGTTATTTTGAAAAAAAAGAAAGAGAAGGTGGTAAAAATCCTAGATCTGGTTGATTTAGATGATCAGATAGAGGATGAGATAGAAGATCTTCTGGTAATAATTCTAGAGAAAGAAGACCTAGATAATATACAATTAAAAAATCCAAAACTAAATTTAGTTTTGGATTTTTTAATTGTATATTTGTATTTTTTTAATAATACTAGTTTTAAATAAGTAATTTTAAATATTTATTCTTTGTTATAAATAAAATTTTTATTAGAATCATTAGTATATTTGATACATTATCATAAGTATAAGCTAATTTTTTTAAACTCCATTATCTAGACTTGCTAATCTATTCAAATAATCAAATTCTACTAGTAATTTTTCTCCAGAATATACATTTAATTATTCTTGTATTTTTTATAAATCAATGTATTGATTTTATTATTAAGAATTTCATCCTTAATTACACATGAAAAAATCAAATCATCTCTTTTTTTATTTTTGTAAATTTTTATAAAATCAGATAACAATTTATAATTTTCATTTATATTATCTCAATTATAATAAAAATCAGGTGGATAAAAACTCATATCATTTTTTACAAATACTTCTATAATTTTTATAAATATATTATTTTTTTTAAAATATCATATATTTATAAAAAATCATCATATCAAAATCATATATCATCAATACAAGGTGATATAAAATTACCTATAATAATTCAGTTTATTAAATAAAAATTAATAATCTTTTCATTTTCATTCATAATATAATAGTTATTTTATAGAATTAAAAAACGATGATTTATGTTTCAACAACTATCTTTTATATATTCAAAAACTCATCTTTTTCAATTTACAGTACCTGGAAGTGTAAGTTTATAATATTCTTTATTATCTCATCAAATTATTTTTTCAACTTTTCAACTTTTTATCGCTATATCATCTATTTTTACTGGAAATCAATGATTTAAATCTTTTCACATTTGTTCTAATACTTTATCGGTATATTTTGTGTTATTGAAAAAGTTTTGAACATTACCTTTTTTTAAACTTTTATAATATCTATATCAAACAACTCATATTCAAATACTTGCTCATACATATCAATAATTTTGCAAACTTTCATTATCTAGTCAAACTTCATTTGCAAAATCATATTCATGACATTCAGTTTTTCAATCCTCTGCTGTTGCTGTTTGTATTCATAATGTATTATCTAGTATAAATTCCGCAGATAAATATAAACCTCAAATAATAGCCCTTTTAGCTTTCAATCCACTCGGATCACTATACATCATTGGATTATTACCAACATAAGTATACAGATTCACATTATCAGAAATATCAATTGGGTCCCTACTAATAAATCTTCCTAAATTAGAGTCATAATACCTTGCTCTATAATAATATAATCCAGTTTCTCTATCAAACTCTCTTCAAGTAAAAAGTCTATCATTCCCTAAATCTGTTCCACTTAAACTAAAGTTTCCATAAGAATCGTATTCATAAGAAGAAACTAAGTTTCAAGAACTATCTGTTATTCAAACAATACTTCATAAATGGTCTTTATGGTAGTAATAAGTAGTTCAGTCTATTATAACTTCTATTACATCATCTACTCATTTATCTCAGTATATGTATTCCTTAGTTTTTGCAACTCAATTTATTAGTTCTTTTTCTACTAGTAATTTTTCTCCAGAATATATATATTTGATTATAGATTTTTCTGTTTCTTAGCTATTCTTCTTCCTAGCACATCATAAGTATATGTTGCTACTAGTTTTTCTGGAATAGTTTCTGTTATTGTAGTTATAACAGGTGTTTCTGGTGGAGTTGTTGCCCCTGAATCTGTTATAGTTCAAGAATCAGTAAGTGTTCAACTATCTGTAAGAATTGCTCATGAGTCAGTTATTGTTCCAGAATCAGTCAAAATAGTTCAGCTATCTGTCAAGACAGTTCCACTATCAGTTAATATTTCTCATGAATTTGTTTCAGTAGTTCAAGTATTTGTTTCTGGTGGAATAACTGGAGTTTCTGGTATTATTATTCCAGTATTTTCTGTACTTATAGTATATGATTTTTGTATTACTTTAACTAGTCTATTTTTGTAGTCATATGTGAATCTATACTTAGAATTTTCTATTAGATTTCAATTATTATCATAAATCAGAGTTCCAGAATTACTTGTTCAGGCAATTTCTGTATACTGATTTAGAGTATTTATTGTATAGTTTACTACTCCTTCTCCTTCAGGAGAAGGTTGGGATGAGGACATTCTGTTTCACATATTATCATAAGCAAAACTTTCTAAGTTGCTTCAATCTGTTGTTTTGTTTACTTGATTTAGTCTATATATACTATCATAAGTGAAATTTTTACTCGAATCACTTAATATATTTGATACATTATCATAAGTATAGGCAAATGTTTTAACTCAATTATCTAGACTTGCTAATCTATTCAATTCATCAAAAGTTTGATTTATTTGTTTAGTATTTGCATATAATATAGCTGTATTTTCTAGTCCAGAATAATTATAGTTTGCTATATTTTGA
>JAQVPN010000072.1 GCA_028702055.1 Candidatus Altimarinota bacterium
CTCTCAAAAACAATTGCTTTTTTATGTAAAATTAATAAATTCTAGACCTAGAAAAAAATTACATTTTCTTACTCCTAATGAAGTTTTCTTATCTTAATTTTTTGCACTTCCTTTTAGAATTCACTTTGACTTTATATTGTAAAAAATTATAAACAATTTAATAAAAACAAATATCAAGGAGAAAAAATGACTTATGCAATTGTTCCAGCTAAAGAAAATTTAGCTAGAGTTAAACAAGAAAAACAAATAAAAATACGAGACAATTTAGAAAACTTTATGAAAAATTGCAGAATAAATGAAATTATTTCTGCAAATGGAAAATCCTGTTGTTCTTTTTGTTTAAAAATATGGGAATCATATGAAAACTATGGAGCTTCCGTTGAATTACATATGGCTGATAATATAAATATTTATCCTCATTCAACAAATGATTTTATGTTATATTATGAAACATATAATTTATTTGTAGAAAATATGGAAAAACTTGGTTATACAGTTATAAAAAAAGGTAGCTTATCTGGCGGATTTGGATTAGTATTTATAAAAATTTACTTTTTCCAGGAAAAAAAATTTAATATATGGAATATGTTAAAAAATATTTTCACTTAAAAATAAACCCCGCAAATGCGGGGTTTAAAACTTTTTTATTTAAGCTATTTTTCAAATTAATTGTAATCAAATTCTTCATTTTTCTTTATCAACTGCGATTACTGAAAATCATACTTTTTCTCATTCTTTCACAACATCAGCTACATTAGCAACTCTTTCTTTTGAAAGTTTAGAAATATGTATCATTCATGATTTTCCATTAAATTCTACAATTGCTCAAGTTCATTCTATAATTTTTACAATTACTCATTCTCACATATAACCTACTTCTGGTTCCCAAATTTGAGCTTTTATTAAAGATTCAACTTTTTTTCATGAAATTTGATCTGGAGCAGTAATTGTTACAAGTCCATCATCTTCAATATGAATATCTACTTTATGTTCTTTTTCAAGTCATTGAATATTTTCTCATCCTTTTCAAATAACTGCTCTAATTTTGTCTATATCTATTCTAAAAGCTATTATTGCTGGTGCATAAGGAGATAATTCTTTAGAAGATTCTGGAATAACTTTTAACATTTCTTCTAAAATATAATTTATAGAAATTCTAGCTTGAGCGAAAGCTTCTCTAAAAACTTGCATAGATAATCATTTAATTTTTACATCAAGTTGCATAGCCGTAATACCATTTGGAGTCATAGCTACTTTAAAATCCATATCTCATAGGAAATCTTCTTGAGCTTGTATATCAGAAAGTATTTTATATTTTCCTGATTTATCATCATAAACCATTCACATAGCTATTCAAGCAACTGGAGCTTTAATTGGAACTCAAGCATTCATAAGACTCATTGTAGAACCACAAATAGAAGCCATAGAAGATGATCAATTACAAGTCATAGTTTCTGAAACTACTCTTATTACATAAGGAAATTCTTCTTCAGAAGGTATCATATTTTCCAAAGCTCTTTCAGCTAATTTTCAATGCCCTATTTCTCTTCTTCCAGTTCATCTCATCATTCTTACTTCACCAACTGAAAATGGAGGAAAATTGTAATGATGAATATATCTTCTAGTTTGTTCTTCATACATATCATCTACAGTTTGAGCATCACCTGGACCTCAAAGTGTAGCTATTGATAAAGCTTGAGTCATACCTCTTTGGAAAAGTGCAGAACCATGAGTTCTTGGTAATAATCATACTTCACCTTTTATTTGTCTAACTTCATCAAGTTTTCTTCAATCCAGTCTTATAGAATTTTCAAGTACATTTTTTCTCATTACTTCTTTAACTCTTTTATAAACAAGTTCAGCAATACTTCACTCATCTATTTCTATTCAAGCAACACAATCAGCATCTATAGCACAAACTTCTTTTATAGAAGATTCGCTTGATCAAAGTCATAAAAATTCTTTAGTTTCATTTTCAAGTTTAACTAAATTATCATGAAATTCTTTTTTTCATTTATTGTATAAAATTTCTAATTTTTCTTCTGTTAAAAATTCTTTTACTTTTCAATATAAACTTTCATCAACTTTATTATAAAATGATTTTACTTCAGGTATTCCATAGGCTTCTTTATAATTTGCTATAAAATCTATTTCAGCATTACAAAGTTCTTTTATAAGACTATGAGAAAATTCCAAAATCGCCATCATTTCATCAGATGAAACTTCTTTTCCTGATGATTCAACCATAGTTATAGCATCAAGTGTACCAGCAACAAGGATATTTAATTTAGCTATTTTTTCTTCTTCAAAATTTGGATCAAATATAAATTTTCAATCTTCAGTTTGAATAACTCTTACTCAAGCAACTGGTCCTTCAAAAGGAGCTCATGTCATCATAAGAGCTAGAGAAGCTCAAGTAATACCAAAAAATCATAAATCAGAAACTCATGATGAAGATAAAGCCATAGCAAGTATTTGAGTATCATTTATGAATCATTTTGGAAACATAGGTCTAATAGGTCTATCAATCAATCTAGAAGTTAAGGTCGCTGCTTCAGATGGTCTTCATTCTCTTCTTTGAAATCTATTTCAACCAATTTTACCAGTAGCATAAAATTTTTCTTGATAATCAACTACTAAAGGAAAAAAATCCGCTTTTTCATTAACTCATTCTTCTTTTACTCAAGCTGTAACAAGAAGTACATTTCAAGAGTCATCAGATATAGTAACAGATCAATTTATAAGTAAAGCCATTTTTCATGACTCAAAACTTATATTTTTTCCTCAAATAGAATAAGTTTTTTTCAAACTTTTCAAATTTGGAGCATTTTTATCAGATAATCCTATCATAATAATAAAAAATTAATTTATAAAAATGATTAAATGATATTATATTTAGATACAAGAACTTTGCTATATCAACAAAATTTATTAACAAAGCAAAATTCTTGCTTGTTTCTAAAATTATAAGATCTATTTAAACAAGTTAAAGTATATTTGTAAAAATTCTTTTTTCAAATTAATTTGATTTTTAAAAAAAATTATGTTAATATTTAATATAGATTTAATATATAAATATTTTTATTGATTATTTTTTTAAATTTTTAATTATATGTGAGAACAAAAAATAAACTTGATTCCAGAATCTAATAACTATATAAAATGATTATCTAGTTTAGAATGACCACGAAAAATAATATGAATTAATAAATGAAGTCCTATTAATCATGAACATTTAAAATTGATAATGGAATGAACAAATCTAGCTGTTGAATTAATAATATCTGAAAGAATTCAATGAAGAAATTGAGAAACAATGATAATATCAAATGAGTTAATTATTTGAAATAAAGCTTTCAAAATACCATTAAAATTTTATACTCAAAATATTTCATCTGAAAAAATAAAACAAGCAAGTTAAAATAGAAGTTTAAAAACTTCTATTTTTTAATAGTTTTTTTAAATTTAATTGATTTTTATGAGTTTTTAGCTAAAATTAAACCAAATATTTTTATAAATTTTATTATGAATAAAATAATTTCTATAATATTACTTACAATTTTCAGTATAAATTTATCTTTTGCAAAAGATGAAAATTTTGAAGAGCATAAAACTAGAGTAAGTGAAATATGTAAAAAATCAGATTATTGAAAAATAGTTTCTATATTAAAAGAAGAAAAGACTTATGATGATGCTAGTTCTTCTTCGGATGCAAGTTGATGAGCTGAAGCTTTAATAAAAGCAAAAAACGCATACAGAGAAAATATGAATAATATTTATAAATGTTCTTTATTAAAAGTTCAAATAAGATGAATAGAACATATAAAAGAAATATTATCAAAAACAGATAAAACTTGAGACTTATTAAAAAATATTGATGCAAAATTAGAATCAAATAAAAATAAACTAAAAGCAAAATCAGATACTCTTTGTAAAAATGAAAGTTCTGAAAATACTAAAAAAGATGATAAAAAAGAAATTTTAAATAATGTAACACTTCAAACTTGTACTTATTTAAGTTATTTAGCCTACTTAGAAAAGTATGTAGAAAACATAGAAAATATTACAAAAAATAATGTAAATTCAAATCAATCATCAGTAACAGATGCAGTAAATAAAATTAATTGAACAAATACTATATCTTGAATATCTAAAATATATTCTAATATGATCTCAGATATTCAAAAAGAAGAAAAAAATACAACTAATATATTTCAAATAGCATTTCAAAGCTATATAGAATATGAAAATAACTATGTACTTCATGTATTACTTCAATTATTAAAAGAAGATTATATAGTTTTTAGAGAAAAATTACATTTAGTATTAAATCCTATAAATCAACTTGTTTATAAGATAAGTAATGCAATGACAAAATAAAATCAAAAAAATTTGACTTTTTTAATAGCACCTATAAAATATAGGTGCTAAATATTTAGTTTTTTTATTTCTTAATTTATTAGTTTATATGAATATAAAACCTTTAAATGATAGAGTGTTATTAAAAGCTATAACACAAGAAAATGTAACAAAAAGTGGTATTTATATACCTGATAATGCAAACAAAGAAAGACCATTTATTTATGAGGTAATCGCAGTTTGACCAGGTAAAGAAATAGATGGAAAAATTAAAAACATGAGTGTAAAAATTTGAGATAAAGTTCTAAGTTGACAATATTCAGGTGATGAAGTAAAAATAGAATGAAATGAATATAAAATAGTAAGTGAAGACTATATTTTATGAATAATAGAATAATTTTATTTCTTTAATTTTAATAATATGGCAAAACAAATAAATTTTTGAGATGATACTAGAGCGAAAATATTTTCTTGAATAGAAACTGTAGCTAAAACTGTTACTGTTACTATGTGACCAAAATGAAGAAATGTAATTTTGGATAAAGGATTTAGAAATCCTCAAGTTACTAATGACTGAGTTACTATAGCTCGTGAAATAGAATTAGAAGATAGATTTGAAAACATGTGAGCTTCTCTAGTAAAAGAAGCTGCTAACAAAACAAATGAAATAGCTTGAGATGGTACAACTACAGCAACTTTACTTACTTATGCTTTAGCTAAAGAATGACTTAGAAACATAAGAACATGAGTAAATGCTATAGAAATTAAAAATGGTATGAAAAAAGCATATATCGTTATAGATGAAGAATTAGAAAAAAATGCAAAAACAATAAATAAAAAAGAGGAAATAGCACAAGTTGCAACAATTTCTGCTCAAGATTATGAAGTATGACAAATTATAGCTGAAGCGATGGATAAAGTTTGAAAAAATTGAGTAA
>JAQVPN010000073.1 GCA_028702055.1 Candidatus Altimarinota bacterium
TTTCTTTTGATGCAGAATAATAATTTTCATCAACTATAACTATTTTTAAACTAGAAGCTCAAACGATAATATCATTTATATCAAGTGAAATTTTTTCAGTTCATGATTTTAATTTATCTATTTTTGTAGATGATAATTTAGTAGTTCAGGCATATACATCTATTCTTGTAATAGGAGTGTTACTTGTATATTTTAAATTTAAAATATTTTTTCAAATTTTTAATGCAGTAGAATTAGCAAGAGATCATTCTATATCAAAAGCAACTTGAGATGAATCTATACTTCTTTCACAAACTTCAGTTGGTTCTGAAAGTAAAATATTTGAATCATTTCATTCTCCTCGTATTTCCATCATATATTTAGAATTTGAAGTCCATTGTTTTTGACTAGAATCTATATCTACAAAATTTTGTACTATATACATAGTTTTTATTGCTTCAGCAGGAGTTGCAGCAGTGACTTTACCATTACAAAGACTATCTACTTGTATCGCTTTTGTTCAAGAATCATATTTTTTTGGTTCATTATAAAAATATGAAGCAACAGACATTCAAGATCAAGTGTTGTCAGAACTTAAATATCAAGTTATTTTTGAAACATAATATGTTTTTAAATCATCAGGTTTTTTCCAATCTTCTTTTGGTAAATTTTTATGAGCATATTCCATAAATCATTTCCAAATTGGTCAAGCTCAAGCTATACCATCTCATTTTGCAGAAAGAGCACTTCAATCATTATTTCATCACCAAACAACTGTTGTTATTTGTGGTGTATAACCTGCAGTCCAAATATCACCAGGTAATATTGTTTTTTTACCATCTTTCATAAACATTTTATTTGAAGTTCCTGTTTTTGCACAAGCTTTTCTATCGGATAAAGTTAAATATTTATTCCAAAAACTATTTGGTCTTGTTTCAGATGCACTAAGTATATAATTCATTATATATGCTAATTTTTCATCTATAACTTTTTCTCAAGTTATATTTGTTTCAAGATTTTCTATTTCAACTCATTTAGAATCAAGTATTTTTAATATTGGAGTTATTTCTTTTTTATATCACATATTTGCAAATACTGAATATGCAGAAGCCATTTCAATACCTTCTATTTCGGCTGCTCAAATAGCAAGAGGAGCTCAATAATAGAAATTTTTATTTAAAGAATTTATTCATAAAGTTTGTAGATAATTTATGATTGGTCATTGTTGTCAAGCAAGGAAATACATTTTTATAGCTGGTACATTTCTAGAATAGTTTAAAGCAGTCATTATATTCATTTTTCACATGAATTTTCCATCATAATTGTTTGGTTTATAATCTCAAGGAAAAGTTGTTTCATTATCATATATAGGAGATTGAGTTCATATAGAATTATTTTGTATAGCAAGAGAATAAATAAGAGGTTTTATACTAGATCAAACTTGTCTTTTTGATGTCATAACATTTACATTTCAATCATTTTCTGTATCAAAATAATTAGCTCATCATACCATTGATAATATTCATCAATTTCTATTATCAATAGCAATCATAGCAGCATTTTTTGCATTTATTGATTTATTAGCTTCTACTTGTTTTTCTACTAATTCTTGAGCTTTATCTTGTAGATTAGAATCTAGAGTTGTATATATTTTAAATCAACCAGATTCCATTATTCATTTACCATATTTTTTTTCTAAATATTCTTTTACATACATTACAAAATGAGGATATTTTATATCTTCTTTCACTTCTCAGAAAGTCATTCAAAGTGAATTAATTAAAGCTGTTTTATAATCATTAAAAGATATTTTTTTATCCTCTAACATTCTTTGTAAAACGAAATCTTTTCTACCGGATTGATATTCAAAAATTATATTTTTTTGTTCACTAGAAGTTCAATCAAGAACATCTCACTTTATTTGTATATTATTTAAAAAAGTCATTAAGTCAGAATAAGAAATAATAGTACAATTATTTGAATCTAAACTTATAGAAGCTTTATAATATTTTTTCTTTATTCAACAAAGTTGCATTTTATCATCAGTAATTCTTTTTTCACTTAGAGATGAAATTAAATCTTTTAATTTTGTTGTAAAAATACTATTTGTATCTAAATCTTTTTTTGTTATTAATTTAGTTATTTCATCAGGAGTTTCACTATCATAAATGTAAGGATATCATACAAGTCTATCATAATGATTATATGGATTATAATATGTTGGTCATTTTGGTAAAGAAGCTAGGATAGATGATTCAAGTATTCCTAAATCTTTTGCATTTTTTCAAAAGAAAGTTTTAGATGCTTGTTCTATTCAGTAAGAATTACTTCAAAAAGCTATTTTATTTAAATAAAGTTCAAGAATTTTTTCTTTAGAATAATTTGTGTTTAATTTATAAGAAAGCCGAACTTCTTTTATTTTTCTTTCTATACTTCTTTCATTTGTTAACATCATATTTTTTATAAGTTGTTGACTTATAGTAGAGGTTCATTCTATTCTATCTGTTTTTTGAAAAATATAATTAAAAACTGATCTAAAAATACCTTTTATATCAAATCAAGAATTTTCAAAAAAAGTGTTGTCTTCTGTTGAAACTATAGCATTTATCATATTTTGAGAAATGGAATCATAATTTACATAAGTTCTTTTTTCTCAATAATAAATACTATATATTTCTTTTCAGTTTCTATCATAAATAGTAGATGCTTCAGGGATTTTTTGATTTTCTATATCTTTTATATCTGGCAGATTTTTTATATAACTATTATATATAAAAAGAGCTCAAAGTATTATTACAACACCAAAAAAATAAAAAGAATATAATAAAAAAATTCTTATTTTTTCATTTAATTCTTCTTGTTCTTCTTTTGTTCTTTTAATTTTACTATAATTTATTTTTTTTATTTCAAAAGGCATAATATATTTATTTTAAAAAATATTAAATTTATTATACAATTTTTTGAAATAAAGCAATATTTTTGATTTGCATATTTCTTAAATTATTTCTTTTTTCTCAATTTGAAAAAAAAGTCATATTATTGTAATATTTTTAAAACTTAATAAAAAATTATATTTTTGTACTATGTTTTTATATAATATAATATTTTTTCATATTAAATTTGTTATATCTAAAAGATTTTCTTTTGTATATAAAAATTTTTCATTTTTTAATATTTTCGGTTTTTTATCAAAAACTTTAAATAAAAATTCTATTTCGTAATGAATTTTTTTTTCATTTTCTATAAAATTTACAAAATTTATATTTTTTGAAGAAATATTATAAAATTCTAATTTTCTTAAATATAAAATTTCTTCGAAAACTTCATTTTCTTTTTCTATATAATTTTTACTTATCTCAAATAAAGCAGGGATGAGATTTGATCTTTTTTTAAAAGAATCAATTATTTTATTTTCAAGTAATTTTATTTTATTTTCAAGTAACAAAAGAAAAATATTGAAAAACATTCAAAACACTATAAATATTCAAATTCAAATTAAAAAAATCATATTTACTTATTTATATATTAATAATCTTATTTTATTTTACTATATTTTTAAATTTAATCAAAAATTTGTATATTTTTTTGACTATGGCAAGACTTTTCATATAATCAGTGCGACTAATTAATTTAATTACTTAATAGATAAATTTTTATGTTAAATTTTATAAAGGCTTCTTTTAGAGAAATTAAACATGTTGTTTGGCCAACAAAAGAAGAAACAAGAAAATATTTTTTAGTTGTTGTTTCTGTTTTAGTTTTATTTTGACTTTATCTTTTCCTTTTTAGTAACATGTTTTCTTATGTTATATTCTTTTTGAAGGATAATTTATGAAATATTTTATAGTATAACTTATAATAATTTTTATGTTAAACACTGCAGAATGGTATGTAATACAAGTTATATCTTGAACAGAAGAAAATGTTAAACAATCTTTATTTCAAAGAAGAGAAAGTTTTTGATTAGAAGAATATATATTAGATGTTTTTGTTCCAACTCATGATGTTGTAACTGTTAGAGCATGATGAACACAAGTAAAGAAAAAGAAAAATATATTTCCAGGTTATATATTAGTTCAAATGATTGTTACAAACGAATCTTGGTATATAGTTAGAAATACACCAAATGTAACAGGTTTTCTTGGTGCTTGAAATGTTCCAGTTCCTGTTAAATGAGAAGAATTAGATAAACTTAGATGAATACTTGCAAGAAATAGTGAAACATTTTCTACTAAATATCAAGTATGAGAATTTGCTACTATTACAAAATGACCTTTTGAATGAAATCAAGGAATTATTTCTGAAATTAATGAAAAAAAGGGAACTTTAAAATTAAATGTTAATATGTTAGGTAGAGATACTCCAGTTGAATTGGAATTTTCTCAAATAAAAGTAAATTAAAATTTATGAAAAAAAGATTATATATATTTTTGTTTATATTTTCTATATTTTTAGTAAATCTTTTCTTATATTATTTTTCTTGAGATTATAGATTTTTCCTAAAAAAATTAAAATATTGAAATGATACAATTGTTCATGTAGAAACAAAAGCTCTCACAGATGAATATGTTGTTAAAAATGATTTACCTGTAGATGAAAAAATTTTGGAAAATACATATACAAAAGATAATTCAAATAAAGAATATACTATATCAAAAATAGACAAAGAATTTTCTAATTATTTTTCTTGATATACTTTAGGAACTTTAAAGACCAATGAAAATTTGTTATTAAAAATTACAGAAGAATATCCAGATAAATATGCTTTTTATGAATGAAATGATTTAAATTTATATTTATTTTGAATGAAATCATTTGATTCTATGTATGATTTTTTTGATGTTATATCTTATGATAAAGCAATTAGTTTAAAAAAATTGAAATTATATTGAATGAAATCTTTTTTTATAAATTTAGATAAATCAGATTGATTTGTTAGATTTATAATAGAATATAAAAATGCTATTTTTTGAATAAAAGTAAAAAAAACAAAATATAATCTTGTAAAAGAGAATATATTAAATAAAATAAACTAAATATTTATAATTTAATAAAATAAAAATATGAGTGAAGTTATATATCTTACAGCTGAATGATTAGAAAAAATACAAAATGAATTATCTTATTTAAAAAATGAAAAAAGAGTTGAAATTGCTGAAAAATTAAAAGAAGCAATCAGTTTTTGAGATCTTTCAGAAAACTCAGAATATGCAGAAGCCAGAGAAGAACAAGCTTATGTTGAA
>JAQVPN010000074.1:0-1076 GCA_028702055.1 Candidatus Altimarinota bacterium
ACAGCTTTTCCTGAAGCCATACCATAATTTTGTTTATACATAAATCAATCTGAATCATAATTTATATCACCAGTTGATTCAAAAGTACCAGAAAGTATTGTTCAAAGCATAGCATATTTAGCTCAAGCTGCCATAGCTAAAGCTAGGTCTCTTGGCTCTTTTACTCATCAATCAGCTACAACAAATCATCATAATTTATTTGCTTCTAAAGAACAATGATAAACAGCTGAAAATTGTGGTCTACCAACTCAAGTCATCATACGAGTTGTACACATTGCACCAGGTCAAATTCATACTTTTACTCAGTTTGCTCAAGCTTCTATTAAAGCTTTAGTTCATTCTCGAGTAGAAACATTTCAAGCGATTAAAACAATTTCATTTCAGAAAGTTTTTCTAAATAATTTTATAGCTTCTATCATAGATTTTTGATAACCATGAGCAGTATCAAGAACAAAAATATTTACTCAAGCATTTATTAAAATTCGTGCTTTTTCTACAAAAGAATTAATTCATAAAGCTATTGATAAATTTAATTTATTATTTTTATCTAAAGTTGGTTTATATAATCATCTTCTAACAGCATCTCTTTTAGTTATTATTCAAACGAGTTTTCATTCATTATCAACTATAGGCAAAGCTGAAACTCATTTTTCAAGCATTTTATTATAAGCTTCTTCAGGACTTATATCTTCTTTTGCTGTAATTAAAAAATTTTTATTAATATTTCAAAGAATTGTAAATTGTTCATATTTTTCTAAATCACTTGGTGTAAAAATAGAAAGTGGTTTTTCATTTTCATCCACCATAATTACACATTTATGAGATCTTTTATTTATTATTCATAATGCATCTCTAACATAATCTGTTTTTTTAACAGTTAAAGGGGTATCAAAATTTATATTTCTTGATTTTATAAAATTTACTATTTCAAGCATTTTTTCTATATCCATATCTTGTGGTAAAACTCAAAGTCATCCATATCTAGCCAAAGTTTCAGCCATTCTTTTTCCTGTTACAGCATTCATATTTGCTGAAATAAGAGGAATATGAGTTCACATATTATCATTTGGTTCTAT
>JAQVPN010000074.1:1086-5204 GCA_028702055.1 Candidatus Altimarinota bacterium
ATTCTTGATTTTCATTCAAAATATTCTTGGAAAATAAACACATCTTCATAAGTAAGTTCTTCGTTTTCATAAATTGGATTATTAAATTTCATAGCTAAAAATATTAAATATATAAAATTATAAATTTTCTAAAGGAATTATTTCTATTTGTTCTCAAATATTTAATTCTTTTTCAGTAAAATCATCCAAAACAAGAATAAAGTTTTTAACTACTTCTATTATATTTTCTGAGATAGTTTTACTTAATCATAAATTTCTTGAAAAAGAAATATGTTTAATACATTTTTTATACATCTCTGGATTTCAGTCTGAATTATAAAATTTTTCCATATTACATCTCTATTTTTACCTGATAATTAAATCATAAATCAATTAATTTTTGATTTAAGAGAGTTATATTATCAATTGTATTTATCTTGTCAAAATTAAATTTAGTTTTTGCTTTTATATGTAATTTATCATCTTTTATAAAAGTTTCACTTGATTTTATTGCTAAATTTAAAAAAGCTTTTCATCATTCTTTTTTTAATTCAGCAAAAAGTAATTCTATATTGAAATTTGTAGTATTAGTATTTTCTAGTTTTGATTTTTCTTCAGAAATTATAATCTCTTCATCTCAAAAAATCGAAAAAGCATCATCTAAGTCAACATTTTCTTGTTTGTTTTCTTTTATTTCAGTTTCAATTTTTTCTTTTTTAATAACTTCTTTTGTATCAGTTTTTTTAATTTCTCATCAAATTTCTTTTTTTGTTATTATTTTTTCTTCTATTAAGCTATCTCCGGAAATAAATGTAATAATTGCTATAAAAAATGGAAGAATTTCATCAAAAGAATTTTTTGATTTTACAAAAGCTTCTCACAGTAAATTTAATAATTTTAAATTACTTGTTTTTTCATTTCATAAAGAAAAATCTGCTATTAAATTATCTCTTAAATTGAATAAAATATCTTTAAAAAATAATTTCATATTTACTCCTGAATCTTGAATTTCTTTTATTTCATGAATTATTTTTCTATCTTTATTTAAAATTTTATTTATTATTTCTTCTATTTTATCAGATGAAACAAGTCATAAATTACTTTTTATAAAATCAAAACTTATTTTTCATCAAATTATAAATTGTTCAAAAAGACTTATAGCATTTCTAAGTCATCAATCACTATTTTTAACTATATAATCTATAGCTTCTGGATCAGCTTCTACTCATTCTTCTTTAGCAATAAAATCAAGTCTAGATTTAATATCATTTTTGGTGATTTTTGAAAAATCATATCTTTGACATCTACTTAAAATTGTTTCTGGGACTTTATTTACCTCAGTTGTTGCAAGTATAAATTTTACATGAGCAGGTGGTTCTTCTAATATTTTTAAAAGAGCATTAAAAGCTCATTTACTAAGCATATGAGTTTCATCTATTATATAAATTTTATATTTTGCTATATTTGGTTGAAACACAGCTTTTTCTATAATTTCTTCTCTGATATTATCTACACCAGTATGACTTGCAGCATCTATTTCTATAACATCTGTCATTTTTCAAGCTAAAAATGATTTACAATTGTCACATTCTAAACATGGATTTCAATCATGATTATTTAGACAATTTAAAGCCATAGAAAAAATTCTAGCACTTGAAGTTTTACCTGTTCATCTAGGTCAACAAAAAATATAAGCTCAAACTGATTTATCCTCACTTATAGTTTTCTTTAAAGTTTCTTTTATAAATTCTTGTCAAACAAGTGAAGAAAAATCTTTAGGACGATATTTTAAATACAAAGACATAAATTTATATAATTTTAGATATTATTTTTTACATTTTTATTATATAAATAATATTTTAAAATCAAATTTAGTAAAAAATATATATAAATAAAAAGTATAATTTAAAAATTATACTTTTTATTTATTATATCTAGAACTTTTTCTTTTTGAATTTTTCTAATTAATCTAATTTTAGCTATAACTTCTGATTTTTCTAAATAAGGATTTCATATAATAGATTCTAATTCTAATTTTAAAGTTTTTAAATCGAATTTTTTTAATGTTTTTTCATATTTTGTATAATCTTCTTCTATTATGGATTCAACAAAATTAGTACAAATTAATTCGCTTTTAGACATAAAAAATTATTATTAAAATAATATTAAATAATTAATTAATATTAAACACTATTTAAAATATTTTGTCAAAAAATAAATTTGACTTTTAAATATTTTTTCGTAAATTACCTACCGATTGTTAGGTAATTTATTTTTTAGTTTTTTTCTATGAAAAAATATATAGTTTTTTTTATTTTAATAAGTATTTCTCTATTTATTTCATCTTGTTCAAAAGAAGAAATAAAAGTAAAAAAATATTATGAAACAGCACTTGTTGATTCATGAGTTATTAATGAAAATAATGATTTTGTTTGATATACAGATAGTTTTGATACTATTATTTTATCAGCAAAAATTTGATGAAAAATAACTTCTATAAATAAAGAAATATGAGATAAAGTTGAAATGTGAGAATTGGTAGCAGAACTTGATTGAGCTGAAGCAAAAACATGATTTTCTTCAAGTTTAGATATAATAAATCAACTTCAAATATTACAAAATTCTACTTCTTTGAGTTTTGATAAACAAATTGAAGCGATGGATGAAAAAATAAAACAATTAGAAACAAGTATAGAAATAGCTCAGATATGAATTGATTGAACAACTACTTGATTAAGTGATGTAAAAAATTCAAATACAGAACAATTAAAAACTATAAAAGCTCAAATTGAACAAGCTCAAACTTCGCTTGAAACTGCTAAATTAAATTTAGAAAATAATTCTAGTTCTTTAGAACAAAAAAAATCTGATATTTATAATAATTCAAAAAATGCTATTTCTAATGCAAATATATTATGATCAAATATAATAGATTTTTTAGATAATTTATATTGAGTAACTGAATCAAATAAATATAAAAATGATAGTTTTGAGGTTTATTTATCAGCAAAAAATACTACTTTAAAAACTGATTTAGAAAATAAAATAAGAAATATAATTAAAAAATTTAATGAAATTAAAAACCTAGATTTAAGTTCAAATGAAAATATAGAAATTGCCCTAAATTCATATAATAATTTATTTAGTCAAGATTTTAGAAATTTACTAAAAGCAAATTATCTAGTTTTAGAAAATTCTATATCTTCATCTGATTTTACAGAAGCTACTATAAATAGTTATAAATCTCAAAGCACTATTTTTCAAAATAATCTAGAATCTGTAATTTTAACAGTTTCTTGAAATTATTTCCTTGGATTAAAATGAAGTTTAGATTCTATTTCTTCTTTTAAAAAAGAATCTAAAAGTTCTCTAGATATGTTACAAAAACAAGTTATATTAGCGGAAAAACAAATAGATACTTTAAATCAAACTTATAAACAATATGAAACTTTTGCTTCATGACAAATAAGCGATGTAAATACAAAAAAAGATTTAAGTGAAAAACAAAAAGAATTAGTTAAAAATCAATTAAGTGAAGCAAAAAAATCAAAAGAAGCATTAATTCAACAAAAACAATCTTCACTTTCTCAAATTGAAACTCAAATTGCACAAGTTAAAGCTTCAAAAAACGATGCTTCAGTTATGATAGATAATTCAAAAGTCACATCTCCTATATCTTGAACTATTATTAAAAAATTAGCTGAAGTTTGACAAGTTGTATGAGCTTGAACTCCAATTTTAACAGTTGCAACAACAAATGATATAAAAGTAATAGTTTCAGTAACAGATGATATAAAAGAAAAATTATTAATTTGAGACAAAGTATCAGTAGAAATAGATTGATTTGATAAACAATTAGAATGAAATATTACAAATATTCTTCCTACTCTAGATCAAGCAACTAAAAAAACTCAAATAGAAATAAAAATATCAAATCCAGAAAATAAAATTAAAATTTGATCTTACACAAAAGTTTATTTTTCAGATGAAAATAAACAAGAAACTAAATGACTAATTATTCCAAATAAAGCAATTCTATCAGATATGCTTGTTGCTTGAGTTTATAAAATAGAAGAACAAGCAGAAAAATGTATTTGAGATACAAAATGTGTTTCATCTAAAATGAAAATAGCTAAATT
>JAQVPN010000075.1 GCA_028702055.1 Candidatus Altimarinota bacterium
TTAAAGTTCAATCAAAAGAATCTACATTAATGTTTTTATCTCAATCAGAATATTCTTCTTGATTACATCATAAATCAACAGAATATAATTTAACTTTAGTAGTAGTATAATAATGTTGAGTATAATCCCAGAAATTTAATCAAGTTGTATAATCAGGTCATTTAGTATTTTTATCAGAAGATAAAGTAAAACCTACATTATCTCATTTATAAGATTCATATATATCATAATCATTATTACTACTTTTTATAGTACCAGTATTTATTCTTTTAAAAATTTTTCTTTTTAAAATAATATTTTTATTATTAGATGAAATTTCATAATAAAATTCTTTTTCTCAAGAATAAGTTTTATTTGTAAAATATGTTATAACTTTATCATTTAATTTTATATTTCAATCATTTAATTCTATAGAAACATCTCAATTAAAATCATATTCTTTTCAAGAATATATAATTGTTGTTTTAATTGGATTATGTGTTCATTTAATTTGAGATATTTCTATTATATCATTATTATTAGAAATATTTCAATCTGTTTCTATTGATAAATTAAAATAGTCTTTATCTGTATTTGTATCTTTCCATTCTCAATAAGTAGAAATATTACAAGAATTTATTTTATAATTACATCAACTAATTGAAACATTTAAGTTTTTTGAAGTTGTTGTATGATTTTCATCTGCAATTTCAATTATTCAAGGTAAATCTATTTTATAATCTCTTTTATAAAAATGATGTCATCCTAAATTAAAAGTTGTATGTAAAATTCATCAATCTGAATTACAATCATAAGTATATCAAAAAGAATTTGTAACATCAACATTTGCATTAGTAATATTTATTAGTCAAAATAAACTAAATAAAAATAATAAAATGTGTATTTTTGTTTTCATAATTTATGTAATTAATTATTAATATAATTTAAATTCATAATTTCATTTTTCATCTAATATTTTCATACTAGAAGTTTTCCAAACTCAATTAGTTTGGTCTAAATTCCAAAATGGTGGAATGTTATATTTATCTAGTTCAATTTTATTTAACCAAATATTTTTTGGAACATTTTTTAAATCTATTCAAGGGGCTCTTTCTAAATTTTGAATAATTCATGTTCAAGTAATTTCTTTAGATAATTTTAATTCATTTTCTCAAGAATATGCTTTAACTAAAGGCATTCATAAACTAGTCATAGAATTTCAAAGCAAAGTTCAATTTTCATCAAAAGCATCTAAATTTAAAACATTTAAATCTCAATCAGAAGCTCATATATCGAAAAAATAAACATCTATTTTTCCAGAAATCGGAGTTCAATCTTGATTTACAAAAGAATTACTTTCTATTTTATAATCAAATTTTTTAGTTTTATAAGAAATTTCTTTATCAGAATCAATATTTATAATGTAATTTGTCTTTAATAATTTTGGATTTAATTCTATTTTTAAATCAGATCAATTTCATAAGATTATTTTTTCATATGAATCTAAATATCATTTTTTTGAAAATTTTATTCTATGAACAAAATTATTATATAAATTATTATTATTTTCATTAAAATCATTATTTCAATCTATTTTAATTTTAACTCAATCTATTTTATTTCATTTTGTATCAAAAATATTTGAATTTAATTTTATATTTAATTTTGTACAAAATTCTTTATTTTCTTGAGTATTTTGTTCACATAAAGAATTTCTATAATTTAATGATTTTTTATAATCTCATAAAAATGAAAGTAAAAATGAAGCTTTTCATAAATAACTTTTTGATAATAAATAATTAACTTTATTGTTCAAATTTATAGCTCCAGATTCTGAATATAAACTACCAGCTAATTTATTTATAGGTAATTTATCTAGATAAATATTTGATTTTGAAGATATTTCATTAATTGAATTATTAATATTTTTTCAAAAATTAAAATAAAATCAAGAAATTAAGATAAAAATAATTAATAGTATAGATATAACATAAACAAGTTTTAATTTTTGTTTATCCATAAGAAACATTATTTAAAAAATAAAAACACTCATAATATATGATTAATAACAAATAAAGTCAAGAAATAAATAGTATTTTCCTGACTTTATTCAATAATTATTCTTCTTTTTTATTTGCTAATTGTCCACAAGCAGCATCAATATCATCTCACATAGTAGCTCTTATAGTCGAAACTACTCATACTTTTTCAAGTATTTTTTGAAATTTTTCTATTATAATTCTAGAAGTAGGTTTATATCAATCAGACGAAACTCATTCACCTGGATTATATGGTATAAAATTTACATGAGCTAACTTCCCTTTGAGTAATTCTGCTAATTTGTAAGCAAGTTGTAAATCATCATTTACTCACTGAATCATTATATATTCATAAAATACCCTTTTATTTGTAATTGCAGTATATTCGTCTATTACTTTCATTAATTCTGATAATGGATAAGTATTATCAACTGGCATAATTTGCTTTCTAATTTCATCATCTGGAGCATGAAGTGAAATAGCAAGTGAAGTTTGAGGAAAATCTGTCATAAATTTTTTTATTCCAGGAACAATTCAACAAGTTGAAATAGTTACTCTTCTATTCGCTAAATTTAATTTTTTTTGATTAGTTGCTATATCAATGGATTTTTTTACATTTTCATAATTAAGCATTGGTTCCCCCATTCACATATATACAATATTTCTAAGAATTTTTCATTCAGAAGCTAAAATATTTACAGCCTCCATAATTTGATCCAAAATTTCATAATATTCAAGATTTCTTTTTAAACCTAATTTTCAAGTAGCACAAAAAGAACAAGCCATAGGACAACCAACTTGGCAAGAAACACAAAGTGTATTTCTACCCGTTAGGTGTCTCATAATAACTGATTCTACAAAATATCCATCTTTAGTTTTAAAAAGTATTTTTGTTGTTTGTCCATTTTCTCATGTAACTACATGATCTATTTCTAAAGAAGAATAAAAGAATTTTTCTTTTAACATTTCTCTAATTCATTTTGAAATAGTTGTTATTTCATCAAAATTTGTAATATTATTTTTATAAATTGCATTTTCTATTTGTGCATATCTAAAAGCTTGCTCTTTAATTTCTTTTATAAATTCTTTGATTTTTTCTTCATCGTGTATAGAGTACATATTTTTTATTAAATGTTAAAAATATTTTCCTTTAGAATATAGAAAAAGCATAAAAAGTAAAATTATTTGAAAAAAAATGAGTTTTAATTAAAGTAATTAAAAAAGTATTTCTTTTTACAAAACATAAATTATGAATAAATCAAAAAAAGCAACAAGTATAGTTGAAGTTCTTGTTATTATGTTAATAATAATAATTTGAGTTATTTGAATGTATAATATTTTTTCAAAATGACAAACATTATCAAATACGACAGCAAATAGAATACAGGCTATATGAATGGCTCGTGAATGACTTGAAGCTATGATAAATATAAGAGATACGAATTATATGTTATTTTCTTCAAGTTATAGTTGATGTTGGAACACAATAAATTATAATTCTGATTGTGTAACTTGAACTCCAAATAGTATTTCCGCTTGATCATATAAAATATATCAAAATTCTGATAATAAATGGTATTTATCAGGTTGAATTGCATGAAATTATTCTGATATTAATTATAGAAATTTTTTTAAAGTTTGAGTTGATTCTAACTGATTATATACTCAAAGTTGATGAACTGATACAAAACCTCTTTTCACAAGAGAAATAAAAATTTCTTATCCAAGTGTTGATAAAATGAATTTAACAAGTTTAGTTCAATGGTCTGATTCATCAAAAAATTGAATTTTAAAAGTAGAATTATCGACAATAATAACAAATTTTAAAAATAAAAATTAGAAATAAAAAAATACTAAATTAATATCAATTTAGTATTTTTTTATTAATTTAAAATTGTTTTTTAATCTATTTTAAAACTAATTTCTTTTTCTTCTTTATGCTTATTTTTAGCTAAATGTAATAACTCTAAAATAGAATTTATAATATTTTCAAGCATTTCATAAAAATCTCTTAAAACAGGAATTTTATATTCTAATCTTTTTATATAAGCCCGTCACCAAACTATAGGAAAAATTAATAATAAAGCCAAATTAAAACTTATATATCAGAAAAAATTAAATATAAAAATTAATACCAAAAATAAATTTATACTAAATCAATTTTTTATATGATTTTCATATTTTGTTCCTTTAAATAAAAGAAATAATATATTTAAAATAGGAAAATAAATCAAATATGGAGAAACTTTTAATTCTTTTTTTGTATTTAAATATTCTAAATATTCTTTTTCTTTTAAATTATTTTCATTTATAATTTCTTCTTTTATAACAGAAAATTTTCTAAAAGATGTAAAATAATTTTTCAAATAAATTCACAAAGTTTTAATAAATAAAATATAATCCTTTGTTTCAGGTAAATATTTTAAATTTAAATTTATAATAGTTCAATTTACAACAAGTAAAACTGAAGAATAAACGATATAAAGTATATAAAATAATAAAAATATATTTGCTATATTATGGTATCAAAGTATATAAATAAAAATAATTAAAAATGAAGAATAATTATTTAATTTTGTGATATTATCTAAAATTGAATTTCTAAATTCATAATATTTTCAATAAACTATAAATCAAATAAATGGAATATGAGATAAAATTAAAGTCATTTTATCTTTTTCATTCATTTCTATTCATTCATTTAATTCTATTAAATCTTTTGTTCTAGTAATTTTACCAAAATCTTTTATAGTAAAATATTCTCAAGAAGATGCTTTATAAATACCATAAAGCATAAATGCAAAAATAAACAAAAACAAAATTATTGAAATAATTTCATTGAGTCCATAATTTAAAAAATTAAATCAAGAAAAAAGTGAAAGATGAATAAATAAAAACCAAGTTATAACAAGAAATAATTGTAATAATAATGCTGTTTTAGTATGAGATTTAACAAAATCATTATCTAAACTAGGATTTCACTTTACAAAGAAAAAAGTAGCACAGATTCAAATAAGTAAATAACTAGATAAAGCATTATTTCTTGTTCTTATATCTATCATAATATAAAGAAATTATAAATTAAAATATTATTTTTTAAAAGATTCATCAATTATAGCTTCAAATTCTTTAA
>JAQVPN010000076.1 GCA_028702055.1 Candidatus Altimarinota bacterium
TTTTAGTTTCTCAAAATAAATGATTTTTCCTGTTTTACTATGCTAGATTCTTCTATAAAAAGTTGCCAATTTTGTTTACTAGAATCTGTTATTCAATATAAAAAATATTCTTTATTATCTAATTTTACTCAAGAAAAACTAAGTGAAGTATTATATGATCAAGTTAAACAAGAATTATTATCTGTTCAAAAATTGAAACTATATCAAGTTTGAGAAGAAGAAAATCAAGCAATTCAGATTTTTTTTATACATTCTTGCATATTTTCAAATAAATCTTTTGAAGTTATTAATGTATCATAATTATTCAAATTATTCGAATTGATTGTAAGAAGAGAATATATAGCAAAAACTCCTGTTGTTAAAATAATTGTAGAAATAATTATTTCTACCAAAGTAAAAGCTTTTTTTGTATTTTTCATATTTTTAAAATTATTATTTTTAAATATTTTAATTTAAAATAAATTTACTATTGAGTTTATATAAATATTCTTAAATTTCAAATTCTAATAATTTTATTTTGAATTTAAGTAAAATAAAAAAGATAATTATTTCTAATTATCTTTTTTATGCATTGTTTTTATCAACTCAAATTTTTCTTATTTATATTAAACAATTCTATTTCTAAATCTAACAACTATAAATCCTAAGATTAAAGCTAAAGCTAAAATTAAAAATTGTTCTGGACCAGTTTTTGGTAATTCTTTAACATTACTTGCAGCATTTAATGCTCCTGATTCAGAAACAGCTCAAGAAGCAGAATCTAATGCAGCAAAAGTTTCAGGAGTAGTAAATGAAGTTTGTCCATCAACTCAAGCTTCTATAGTATTTCCATCTTTATCTTGTATAGATACAGCAGTTAATAAATATTCTTTTCAAGTTTCAAGTGGAGTAGAAAGATTTAAAACTAATTTAGTTGCATCTGTTAACTCAACAGAAGATATAGCTATTTCAAGACCTTCTTTTGAAGCTAATTTAAATTCTCTTTTTGCTCAATCTTTATTATCTAAATCTGCAGAAAAAGATACTTCTAATTTATTTGCATCCATTACATTTACAGATTTAATTCAAAAAGTAGAAGTAGCTCGATTCATAGAAGTTGTAGTTGCTTCTGTAGAATCAGAAGTAGTAAATGAAACTTCAGTAGATAAAGGACTTTCATTTGCATCTTTATCATAAGCAGTAACAGAAACATAATAAGTAGTTTTTGGACTAAGTTTTTCTAAAGTTGTTCCAGTTGAATCAAGTAAATCTGAATCAAGTTCATATTTACCGTCTTTTACTGCTGATTTAGTTCAATAATGAACCATATATCAATTAGCTCATTCTAAAGCATCCCAGCTTATTTTTGCAGAATTTCCAGTAATTTCTGAAACTGTAGCTCAAGTAGCAAATTCAAAAGCTGTATTTACAGAATTAGTTGTAGTAGTTGTTCCAGTTGCTGTAGTTGCAGCATAAGAATAAGAACTTACACCAGATAAAGCTATTAAAGTAACCATAACAATTGCCTTTTTTGTCTTGTTCATAAGATTTAAAAAAGTTAATAAAATAAAAAAATTTGTATTACATAAACAATTTAATAAAATAATTTAAGAAATCAAATTTTTTTTTAACATTTTTTTAACAATTTTTTATAAAGTTATGAACAAAGTTAATAAATACATATACTATTTTCCTTTAACTAATCAAAACAAAATGCAAACACACAAAAATGCATTTACTTTGATAGAATTATTAGTTGTAATTACGATTATATGAATTTTACTTGTATGATTATCAAAAGTAGATATCTCAAAAGGGCAAGAAAAAGAGAAATCTTTAGCTTTTTCACAAAAAATACAAACAATTTTGGAAACAACTAGGAATAATGCTTTAATATGAAAATGAATCTGAACAAATTTAGTAGTTCCAAATGCTTGGAAAATAGAAATATCTAAACAAAACATAGTAAATTGATGATCTTGAATTATAAATTCTTATTACTCAACTTGATGAAATCGGAATCCATATGAAAGTTTAAAAACTGATAAATATTATGAAATAAACAAAATAGAATGTATAAATTTAGATTGAAGTTATATTTGAGATGTAACTTGAACTTGAATAATTTATATGACATGAAGTGAATTATCTATAACAAGTACAGATACAAATTGTGATTCTACAAAAATATTTAAAATATATTCAAATTATAAAAAACAATTTCAAAATAAAATTATATTTAATTGAGTAAGTTGAGTAATAGAAAAGAACTAGGAAATTTATTTCCTAGTTCTTTTGTTTTAAAATTTTTCTTAATTCTATATAAAAAAATCATAAAATTATGATTCATAAAAATCATCAATAAACAAATAAATCAAGATAAGTTCACAAATAAAAATTAGATACTAAAAAACTTCAAAAAAGATATAAAAACAATCAAAATAAAAATACTTTTAATGTATAAAACAAAGGAATTTTAAAAGAAAAAATGTCATGAGAAAACAAAATAAGTAAAATTAAAAGTAAAATTTGACTAGCTACTGTTATGTAAGCTGATCCTATAAAAGAAAAATGCGGAATTATAATTATATTTCAAATTATATTAAATATAGCAATAAAAGCATTTATATAAAGAAGTCTTCTCTGATGTTCTCGAGCAATCAATAAATATATAAAAAGTTGTGAAATAAAATAAAATAAAAGGATAAAAAGTGTTATTGTAAAAACATCACTTGAAGTATAAGTAAATTTAGAATGATCTATATAATCTGGGCTTGCAACAAGTCTAATAATATCATTTTTAAAAACACTTCAAATAACTAACAAGCTCACTCAAAAAGCAAGTAAAGTTTTATAAGAATTTCATAAAATTTTTCATATATTTTGTATATGTTTTTCTGCAAAAGATTTTGATAACATAGGTAAAACAGAATTTAGAAAAAATCATGATAATACCATCAAAACTTCAACTATTCTCATAGGAACACTATACAAAGCTATACTTTTATCTGAAATATTTGCTGGCTCTATAATAGATAATAAAACTATATCTATTTTAAAATAAATTACAGATAAAAACAAAGCAAATCAGTAAGGAAGAGATATTTTAAAAATATATTTTATATAATCTAAATCAAATCTGAAACTTATATCTGCTAATTTTTTTGCATATTCATAATTTAAAAAAGCACTTAAAGCGACTCAAGCAAGTCCAGCAAACATAATAAAATTAAATGAAAGCATAAAATTTGAATGAACTTCTGGAAACAAAACAAAAGCTCAAAGTAAAATAAGTCAAAAATTTAAAATTTTTCACAAAATTTGAGCTACAAGAGAAAATTCTATTTTCATATTTGCTTGCATAAGTGCCATAACTGAAGAATTCATTAAACCAAAAAGTGTAAAAATTGATGTTATAAATATGGCTACTAAGGCAACATTTGTATTATATCCAGGTAAAAAATATGCAATTATTAATGATAAAAACATTATTAAAATTCCAAGTAATAATCTCAATGTCATAACATTTCAAACTATTTTTGAAGAATCTTCTTTTCAAGATGAAATTTCTCTTATTGTTATAGTATAAAGACCTAAATCGGCTAAAAAAGCGAAAATTCATAAAAAATTATAAATTTTATTATAAAGTCAATATTCATCTATAGATAAATAATTTGTAAGAGTTTTTATCAAAAAAACAGAAATTAATGCAGTGAAAAACTTTGAAATCAATTGAGAAATTGTATTTGAGGCTATTTGTTTTAACATTTTTTTATTTTAATAATTTATCAAGTATTATATCAGTAGAATTAATATTTTTCATTTTGGCAAAATTTGGCAAAAATTTATCAAAATTTATATATTTTAATGAAAAATTTATTTTTTCTCGATTTGTTTCAAAAAAACCTATTTCAGCTCTTTCTACAAGTAATTTATTTCATTCTTCTTGTCCAGCAATAAAACTTGGTACAATTACAGGAATATCATTTGCTACACATTCTGAAATTATAGCTCATCCTGGCTTAGATATAATTAAATCTATATTTTTTATATTTTCTTTTATATTATAAAATTCGTAAAAAGAAAAATTTTTCACATCTTCATAAAATATAGAAACATATGAAAGAAGATTTTTATTTCTTCATCAAGCAATTAAAATATTTAAATCTTCCCTATTTTTTAAAATTTCAAGTAAATCAAGAGCAAATTCTTCTGTTTGAGAAGTAAGTAAAAAAAGTATATTTTTTATTTCTATTTTTTTTCTATTTTGATAAAATTCTTTTTCTAATGGGAAAAAAGAAACTATTACATTGTCTTTGTTGTGCTCAAATTTTTTTATAAATTCAGTCTTTGTGAAATTATCAATTACAAAATAATAATCAATATAATCCTTGTTTAAATACCAAATTGAATGAATTTTTATAGAATCTGTAATAAAAACTCAAGTTGTAAAATTTTTTCAATAATTTTTTATATAATGTTTTATAAATCATTGCCAAAAAGGAAAAACTGATATTACTGAATCTGGTTGAAAAACATTTACAAAATCATCAAATTTACTTTGTAAAAAAGGATATTTTATACCATAAATAAATCTTTTAACTAAATTATCATCAAAAATATTAAAAGTCATCTCCCAAACTTTTTTGTATTTATCACAAAAATCTTCATAAAAACTTTTAGTAAAATTTCCAGAATTTAGTGAATTATCATTAAAAAAATCAACTATATCTAAAACTATGGCTTGATTTCATTCACTTATAATTTGTTTTTCTAACACTTTTGCTGCTCTATTATGTCCCGATCAATAAGAACCAGTCAATATCAAAACTTTTTTCATATTTAATTTATTAATTTATTTTTCTGATTATAAGAAAAATACTCTACAAGGCAAAAATTCTTTACATAAAAAATAATTAAGCCTTTTTAAAACTTAATTATTTTTATTTAATATATATTATTTTAAATTATTCAATAATATTTTTATTTCTTTTTCGTATTCAAAAGCTTTTTCTTGTAAAACTTTATCTGAAATCTCAGAAGATTCATGAACTAATTTATTTCTAAATTTATGTAATTCCCAAATTTTATTTATATTTTTAATTACATAAGGCTTTTTTTTCAAAATATCTCAAAAATTTCACTCATATCAAGAGTTTTTTAAAAT
>JAQVPN010000077.1 GCA_028702055.1 Candidatus Altimarinota bacterium
CCAAGGATCAGATTTATATACAACTAAATCTTTTTTTATTATTATGCTTACGACTGATGGTGATATATTTTTAGCTAATTTTGTTACTTGGCTTTGTAAATCAGTTATTGAAACATTTTTTTCTGTTACATTATTTATTATTTTTTCTCAAAAATTTCCTATACTACTTGTTATATCTGGTAATTTTCACAAAATTCATATCATAAAATATGATCAAATTAATCATGAAATAAAAGAAAAAAATATTATTACAAATGCTAATTTTTTGTTGTTCATAATTTCTTATATTTTAAGTTTTAAAATGTCTTTTTATTATATTTATAAATCATATAAATCAATGTTAATTTTTTGTTAAAATTTTAAAAAACAAAAAGAGGATTAAATCCTCTTTTTCAATCTTTTTTCAAATCTTTCAATTTCAGTTTTAAGTAAATTCATTTTTGTTCTTAATTCACTTAGTTCTATGAAATTTTCTTTCTTGTTTGTTTGATAAGTTTCGCAATTAAGTTTTTTAACAACTCCTTGTTCCTTAATTTGAAGTTTTTCAAGTTCAGCATTTTTCTTTTTAATTAAAAGTGAAATTGATTTTTCATCAAAATTATTTTCAACAAGTTTTTCTAAGACTTTAGATACAGGACTATAATATTTTTTCTTAGGCATGTAAAACTCCTTCTTATCGTGATTTTATTTTTATATTAGACTTTGTAATATACAGATAAAAATAAAATTGTCAAACACTATTTTAAATTTACTTTTATTTCATAATAAAATCAAGATTTTTCTAAATAAGATTTTATTACTCGTAAATTTTCTGTAGTATTTATTATATCAAAATCTGTTTGAGTAGAAGTTGTTATAATTAGAGTATCATTTTCTATTTTTAATTCACTAGTTCTTAAGCTATATGCTAGATTAGTTGTATTTGTTTCTAAATCTTTTATAAAATTTTCTGAAACAAATTCTTTTTTTATTGGCATTGCCATAAGTCAAGCATTAGTTCATCATAATAAATCGTTAGAAATATTAGTATCATTTGAAATACTTCATGTATCTTGTGCTATAGAATCTGTATAATTTGAAACATCTTCTAAACTTGTAGAATTATCAGGTAATGATTTTCTCATATATGTTAATGAATTTTCCATAAGTCATCAATTTGTTTTTCCAGTATTTTCTGTATTATTTTCAGAAATATCAGAATTATCTGATTTAGTTATTTTTAGTGATTCTTTAACTGGAGTATTTGTTGATGTTTTATCTGAAACTCAATTTTTCTTAATTTCATTTTTTGTTTGTATAGTATTTTTTCAAATATTATTTTCAGATGTTTTATTTTCTTTATTTAAAATCTTTTTTTCTATATTTTCTGTTTTAGTTGATTCTTTTGAAGTATTTTCTTCTTTATCTGATTTTATAGCGATAGGTGGATTTAATGAAGGTTTTTTTGTATTTAAAATATCTTCACTTATAGGATTAGTTACGCTAAAAACAGCATAAGAAAAAACTGCTCCAGATCAAAAATAAGCTATTTTTTTAAAAATTCAAAAATCAAAATGTTTTTTCTTTTGAAAAGCTATTTCTCTATTTATTTCCCTTTTTAATTCAGCTTTAAAAGATTTATTTTCAAATTCTGGTTTATATTGAAGCATTTTTGAGACAATTTCTTTTAATTTCTCATCATTTATATCTATACTTGGGTCTGCAAAATGCAATTCCCTTAGGATTTGATCCAATTTTTCTCTATTTTGTTCCATATTTATAAAGTGAATAATATTACTAGTAAGACAATAGTTATTGTTTCTTTTATTTTTATCAAATTTCTAGACACTATTTTTTTACAATTATCTAGACTTAATCATGTAATTTCTCGAATTTCTTTGTATGATAAATCATCCCAAAGTCTCATAATCATTACATCTTTTTGATTTTTTGGTAAAGTTTCCAAGAATCCTAGTATTTCTTTTATTTTTGCATCATTATCTATTTTATTTGTATAGTTTTCATCATATCATAGAGTATCTTCTATTTCTTCCATTTCTACTCTATCTCATTTTTTAGCTCTATATCAATCTATAACTAGATTATAGGCCATACGATAGATCCGATAACTAAGTTCTTTTTCAGTATTTCCTGGAAAATTTTGGATGCTTTTAAGAAGCTTAAAAAATACTTCACTAACTAAATCTTCAGTAAGATTAGTATCAAAAGTCTTATTATAACAAAAATTGTAAATTTTTTGTACGAAAGCATTATAAATAATCGAAAAATTATCTAAGTCTCATTTTTTACAAAGCTTTATAGCTTCATCTATGTTTTGTAGCGACATAAAAGTAAAAATTAATGTTTACAAATTATAATACGAAAGTTTTACGGATTGGTGACAAGTATAGCGATAAAAATTACTTTTTTATTTCTAATAATGTTTTAAATAATTTTATTTTATAAATAGAATTTAATATTCTAATAAATAAATATAATATAAATAATATAAATAATGGTACTAATATTGATATTAAAAAATCATAAATTAATAAAAAACCTTTGGTATTTCGAATTTTTTCAAAAATAACATTATGCGATTTTTCTATAAATTCTTTTATTATTTCAATTATATCTATTAAAGAATTTCATAAAATAAAATCCCGAACAAACAAATATAATCACAATAATATTCAAGGAAATTTCATTCTATCAATATTTAAGTATATTTCATTTTCAATAGTTTCTATATTTATTTCCTTTATTTCAGATTTGTAATTATTTAGTAAATCTTTTCTGATTTTTACAATATAATAATCCCAAAAAATAATAGTAAATAATTTAATAAAGCTAGAAAAAATTGTAATTAAAAAAATTTTTATATTTTTAAAAAAATCTACTAAATTTTGAAAAAAAACTGGTACATATGTAAGAAAAAATATAAAAACAATATCATAAAAAAAAATATAAATATTATTTACTTTAAAATAAAAAAGAATAATACTAAATAAGATTATACTTATAATAAAAAATAACATGAATTTAATGGATTTTATACTTACTAAAATTACATAAAATAATCATAAAATAAATAATCCTATAATAAAGATAACTGAAATTATCTTTTCAAAATAAGGAAAATAATCCATAGAAAATCAAAATAAAATTAAGAAAAAGAAAAAGAAAAAAGTATTTATCCGAAAAATTCTATTTATTAATTTTGTATATAAATAATTAAGTTTGTATTCTTCAAATTTTTTTGTTTTAGTACTAAAAAATGTTTCTCAATTTATAAAATTATAAGATATATTATAAAGATTATTAATTTCATCTTCTGTATCTGTTTTATCTGTTTTTTTAATTTTTAAAAAATTGCTTAGTTTTTCTTTAAAAGAATTAAATATTTTTTTCATAACAAAATAAGTTAAAATATAATAAACTAAATTAATTCCCCTAAATTTTTAAACTCACTATAATTTTCATTAAAATTATAAACTTCATTATTATTTATCATCCAAACTCATCAAACATTTACTACAATTCATCAAATAATATTAAGTTTTTGAGTTTTTATCCATTTTTGTAATCCTTCAGCTCTGTCTTTTGCTCAAATTGCTGTTTGTCAGTTTTTTGTATCAACTATTAAAATTTTTCAATTTTGTAATTTTGCGATAAAATCAGGATAAAATAAACTTTCTTTATTTATAGAAGTATCAAAATATTTAACTGCAAAATAATCTCTTCAATTATCTCAGTTTTTATACCACCAAACAATGTTTTCATTTTCTTCTAAAAATCTTATAAACGGAACTTCATTATCTCTTCAATTATAAGCTGCTTTTAGATAAAATGGATTTAAAGCTGATTTATTCACTTCAAAATCACTAAATAAAGTATAATCATCAGTGTAAAAGGCTTCATTTCTTGGAATTTGAGTTGAAATTTTTTCTTCAGCTCTTTTTTCTTTTTCTTCTACTTCTTTTTCTCTAATTGGTTTATAATTTCATAAAGCTTGCGAACAAATATTTCTTAAAATAGAGTTTTCTTTTCTAAAATCATTTATAAGCATTGCCTTAAATATTGGTCTTTCTGGAGTAATAAATTCTAAAAACCATGTATTTATAGCATTTCTAAAAGCTTTCCAGCTTCTAGCTGGAGCATATTTTCTTGATTCTATTTCTTGAGAAGTTATAAAATTATACAAAGTTAAATCATAAAGTCTTTCTAAATCTCAAAGAGAAATTGAAGTATTTACATCAATTCATTTATTTTTTAAATCCTCAATAAAATGATTAAAATGAATTATTTCAACATCAGCAATCATTGAAAAAGTAATTTTATCTTGATTTACATCTATTCATTTTGTTTGTAATTTTTCCATATTTTTAGAAAAATTAGTCATTGTATTTTCATCTATTCAAAAATAATTATTTAGTGTTTTTAACAAACTTTCTTCAAAAGTATAACCTAAATCGTTATAATCAGTTCTTCAAAGAAAAATTGAATCTAAAATAATAGGATCAATATTTTCTCTTATTTTACTTTGATAAATTGCTGGCTTATTATTTCCTAAAACTTTATCAAAATCTTTAATAACATCATTTCTATTATAGTTTGTATAAAGATATCATTTATTTAATTCTGAAATTTCAAAATGATATCATAAAGGCATTCTTAAAATTCTTCATACTGTTTGAATATGAAAAGTAGGATTTTTAATTTCTCTAAACATTAGTAAGATTCAAGCTCTTGGACAATCCCAACCAGTTGCTGCTGCTTGTTTGAAAATCAAAAAATTTATTGGTGAATTATGTTTTTCTACAAGTTCAAGATTTTCTTTTTTCTCACTTAACCATATTGCAACTTCATGATCTTTTACTCATTTTTCTTTTAAATATGATTTAACAAAATCAAGTTTTGATCAACTATTTAAAGCATCATTTTCTGCTTTATCATCGTTTGGTAACTGCACTAAAACAAGAGGATTTATATCAAGTCATAATTTCTCATAATAAGACTTTAATTCTTCTCTTTTATTGTAAGCAAGTTCTATCAAAAATTTATCTTGATCAATTTCAGTTTCTTTAATATTTTCAAT
>JAQVPN010000078.1 GCA_028702055.1 Candidatus Altimarinota bacterium
TTTTCGATGAAGGAAATGAAGAAAATGCTATTGTTGCTTCGATTGAAATTCAAGAATTTATAGAAAAATTTAAAATGGGAGATTTATGAAAAAAAATAAGTATATGAATTTGAATAAATTATTGAGAAGTTGTTTTTTGAACTGTTTGAACTAAAAAAAGAATGGAGGCTACAGTTTTATGAGATACTGTAAATATAGCTTCAAGATTAGAAAACTTGACAAGAACTTATCAAAAAAATATAATAATTTCAAATTCACTCTATGAAAAAGTAAAAAATAAATCTAATTTTTCTATAAATTATTTAGGAAAAGAAATTTTGAGATGAAAAGAAAAAGAAATAGAGTTTTATTGAATAGATTCTTATTTTGTTATATAAAAAAAATATGTTAGAAAAATTTAAATTTTTTGTAATTTTTACACTTTCAGTTCTTGTGTTTTATGTTTTCTGAATAAATCATTTTTTTAATTTTTTTATTGCTTTGTTTTTATATCGAAGTTTTTTTTATTTAATTATTTTTCCTTTCAAGAGATTTAAGGATAAAAATTATGCATTTTTTGATATGGAAAATTTTTGAAAATTTTCCATGAATTTTGTTTATAGAACATCTTTATTTTTGATAATTTTTTCTATTATTTTATGAGGATTTGCTTTTTATCAAAACAAAATAAATCCTGCAATGATGCCAGTTTATCATATAACAAATTGAAATAAAAAAATAGTTTTTCATGCTATGAGTCATATTGCAAGTCCAGGTTTTTATAATGATGTAAAAGATGATATTTCATCACTTAAAAATGATAATTTTGTATTGTTTTATGAATGAGTAAAACCATGAAAAGAAGAAAGTTATGATAAATTTGATAAAGCTCTTTGAGTTAAATTTGATGCAGATTTATATGTAAATATGAGTAAATTATATGGTTTAATAAAACAAGATAATTCTATGTTTTTATGACTTTTAAAAAATAAAGATAAAAATGTAGATTTAAGTATGGATGAAATCGTTAAATTATATGAAAAAGATAAAACATTATCTGGTGAAAAAGATGACTTAAAAATGCCAGTTGATGCAAATGTTTTGATAACAGAACTTTTATCAAAACTTGATGATAAACAATTAAGTATTTTGAGATTTATAAATCAATCAATAATGAATACAATTATAAAAAATCAAAATATTCAAGATTCTATGGCTTCTGCAATATGAAATAAAACTATAATGGATACAATTTTATGAAAAAGAAATACTTATTTAATAAAAGCGATAAAAGAAGAAAAAAATAAAAATATTGTAATTACTTATGGACTTCTACATTTTAAATGAGTTTTTGAAGAATTACAAAAACAAGACAAAAATTGGAAATTAGAAAAAACTGATTACTTACAAGTTATAAGATAAACAACAAAAAACTCGTGAAATATTTCACGAGTTTTTTTATTTTAACAAAATTTACCTTATTTATAATTATTACTTTTTTTAATTTTTTTCTAAAAGGTATTTGTTAAAACTTTTACTTAATTTATTTTAAGAATGCTTTAGAAGATCATTCAATATCTTCTAAACTATTTGCAAGTGATCCAAGTAAATCTTCAGTTCATAAAGAGATTTTGTTATTTTCTTTGTAATCTTCTATCTTTTTTCTTAGATTTATTATTATACTATTTGCTTTGATTTTCTTATCTTCTAGTGAAGAGTCTGATAAATTTCATCATAAGTCAGTGTATTTTTCTCAGATTTTATGAGCTACATCAAATAATGTTTCATAAAATGATTCACTTTCTTTATGAAAAGTATTATCACTTGTTTTAGTGTCAATATGTAGAGAAAGCATTTCTATATAGGCTTCAATAGCTTCTTTATATAAGTTTTTCATGAATAATGATATTATTATTAAAATAAATTTATTTATTATGAGAATTATTCTCATAAACATATATTATTCATAAAATTATATAAGTCAAATCTTTTTTGAGAATTGTTCTCATAATGATTTGCTTTTTTTAAAAAAATATTTATATTAAGGAAAATAATATTTAACAAATATCTTATGAAAACACATGCTTATCTATCTGTAATAAAAGAAGTTTGTTGCGATAATCATTGTAATGTTGATCAAATTTATGAAAAAATTAAGGAAACTTGTCCTAAAGTTTGAAGATCTACAGTTTATAGAAATGTAGAAGAAATGTCTAAAGAATGAATTTTGACAAAATTAAGTTGAATTTGAGATAAATCAATTTATGAACTTACAAAATGAAATCATATTCATTTGATTGATACAGAAACTTGAATGATTAAAGATTTAGATATTGATAATATTACTATTCCTTGATTACCAAAAAATTTTAAAATAGAATTTAGTGATATTAAACTTTTTTGAAAATTTTAATTTATAGAAATCTAGTAATATGCTAGATTTTTTTGTTTAACATTAAATTTATCTTAAATTTTTGGCTTGTTTTTCAATAAAAACTTGAAATTAGAGTTTTTATAAATATTCTAAAATTATTATTTTGATAAATTCATTTTTATGACAAATATAGATAAAATAGCTCAAAAATCTTTTGAGGATATAAAAATTACAGATGAAACTTGATTTGAGTTTTGGTCAGCAAGAGATTTAATGAAAACTTTGTGATATGCAAAATGGCAAACTTTTGCTTGAGTAATAGAAAAAGCAAAAGATTCTTGCAAGAATAGTTCTCATTTAATAAAAGATAATTTTTTATCTCAAGATGAGTTTTTACCGGAGGCAGTAAAAACTTCAGAGAAGTGATGAAGACCGCGAGAAAATTATTTTTTAACAAGATATGCTTGTTATTTAATTGCTCAAAACTGAGATTCAAGAAAAACTGAAATTGCACAAGCTCAAACATATTTTGCTAGTCAAACAAGAAAACAAGAGATACATGAGCAAATAGTTGAAGAAAATAAAAGGCTAGAAGCTAGAGAAAAATTAAAAATTTCAGAAAGAAAAATTGAAGAAACTGTTTATACTAGATGAATACCTATAGAGTTTGCTACTTTTAAAAATAAGAAAATAGAAGCTCTTTACAATCTGTCAGTAAAAGTATTGAAAGCGAAAAGATGAATTTCTGAAAATAGAGCTTTAGCTGATTTCGATAGTGAATTAGAATTGAAAGCAAAAGATTTTATATATGCGATGACTGACCACAATATAAAAGAAAAAAATATAGTATGAAAACCAAATCTAGAAAAAGAGCTTGTTTCAAATGCCAAAGAAACAAGAAAAACTATGATAAATAGATGAATAATTCCAGAAGAATTAGAAGCTCAAAAGGATTTAAAGTTGATAGAAAAGAGAAGATTAGGAGAAGAAAAGAAAAAATTATCTAAATAAGTTAAACTAAAATTTCTATGAAACCATACACTTTCGACTCACTTAAAAATTATGCACTTTGGTACTATTTCAAATATTTTGTTTCTCCAAAAAAGCTTATGCAAAAGCTAAAAGAAAAATCAAAAGACACAGATTTACCAGAGAAAGTTTTTGAAAATATCAAGCATTTAATTGATGAAAAGCAAGTTATTCAAGATAAAATCAGACTTTATTTGCTTGCTAATAAAAATTATACTTATATAAAAAATAAGCTAGCAGAAAAGCTTTTTGATAAGGATTTAGTAAAAGAAATTTTAGATAAAGATTTTTTTATAGAATGAGAGAGTTTATTAAATGAAAATTCTATCAGAATAAAAGTACAGAATTATAAGCGAAAAAATAAATCAATAACTTATATTAGACAAAAACTTGTTGATAGACAAGAAGATAAGGAAATTATAGACAAAATTATTGATGAAGTTTTTGGCGAAGAAAGAGATTTTGATGCTATAAAACAAGAAATATCAAAATTAGGAAAAAAATACGAAAAAGAAAAAATTATTCAAAAATTATTGGTAAAATGATTTAGATATGATGATATAAAAAGAAGTTTTTAAAAACTTCTTTTTTTGCTTTATTAAAAAATTTATGATAGAATTGAAAAGATTTATCTTATAAATATAAATATTATGTGATTAAATAGTAAAAATACTTCAGAATCAACTAATTTTTCAGTTGAATGAAATAAATTTTTTAATTTAGAACTAGATTTATCTTCTGTAAATATTAGAAATTTAGAATCTTTTTGATTTAAATTATTTAATAGAAAAGAGGTAAAAGGAAAATTTTATCATGATTTTATTTTTCCAGATGATTTTAAAATAAAGTTTTCTTGATTTTCAGAGTTTTGAAATTATTTTTGATTTCAAAATAGATGAAAAGGTTACAAAGATTATATTATAGAAAATAAAGAATGAACTCAATTTTGTATTTTATGATGAATATTAACAAAATCAATTAAAGAAATAGAAGAAGATATAAAAAAAAGAGAAGAAAAAATAGAAGCAGAAATCCAAAAAAATGCTATTAAAAAACATCAAGAACAAGTTCGAGAATCAATGTGTTCAACTTTACAATTAGGTTCATATAGATCAAATAATCTTAGGTTTTGAGAAAATATGAAATGATGATTTTTACCGGCTTGTTACATTGCTGAAAATAAAGAATGATATATTGAAGAATTAGAAAAGTTATGATTTAATATTGTAAAAAATGAAGAATATCTAGATTTGTACGATATTAAGATTCCTGAAAATTTTATATTTAAAGAATTGGATTATCATTTAGAAATATTTTCTGAAAAATGAGATAAAATAATAAATTTTTATTATAAGAGAAATTTTGGAAAAATTATTAATTTGGATTTACAAGAAGTTTTTTAAAAACTTCTTTTTTTTAAAGTAAATTTAAAGTTAGAATATATTATCTGTTTAATCTCAAAAACGAGATTAAAAAATTTATATTTTAATAATTTTAATAATTATGAAAAAAACGATATTTATAGGAACTTCAATTTTTGTTTTATGAGCAGCTCTTGTTTCTTATACTTATGCTGGAACTTGATATAAAACTATAAATCAAAGAAATTCAGTAAATAATAATTGATGAACTTGTATGTCTAATCAAAATAATTTTAAAA
>JAQVPN010000079.1 GCA_028702055.1 Candidatus Altimarinota bacterium
TATTATGATATTTTATAGCTAAAACTATAGATTTGCTATATCAATTTTCTGCTGAAATTTCTGCTGATTTATCTCAATGATCAAATTCTTCATTTGATAAAATTTTGTCTGTATTATTTTGATATAATCTTCATAAATCATGAAGTATAAAACAAATTTCAGATTTATTTGTTAAATCATCGGATATTTCATTATTTTCTTTATATTTTATTATTATATGTCTTCAAACTTCCAGTACTCATATAGTATGTCTTACTTTATGAGAATTATATTTTCTAATACTTTCAATATTTTTAGGATTTCATAATTTTTCTGATTTTATAAGTAAATCAGTCGCATCAGTTAAGCTATACATATTTTTTATTTTTAATAATTTAAATTTTTTCAAGTAATAATTTTTCTACATTTTGAAAAATATTTTTATCAAAATCATCTAGTTCAGTTTTAGTAAATTTTGATAAAACCCAATCAGAAACTTCAAAATTTGAGTTAAATCAAATTCAGACTTTTATTCTTTTAAAGTTTTCACCAAAATATTTTATAATACTTTTAACTCAATTATGTCATCCAGCACTTCAATTTTCTCTAAATCTAATTTTTCAAAAATCCATACTTAAGTCATCAAAAATAACTATAAAATCTTTTTTTTCCATTTTATAAAAATTTATGATTTCTTTAAGAGATTCTCAAGATAAATTCATAAAAGTACTAGGTTTTAGTAAAATTATTTTTTCTCAATTTATTTCTCAAATTCGTATTTCTCACTTAAATTTTGTTTCATTCTTAAAAGGAGAAAAATCATTTTTTGAAGCCAAATAATCCAAAAACAAAAATCAAACATTATGTTTTGTATACTGATATTCTATTCCAGGATTTCCAAGTCAAACTATTATTTTCATATTATTATTTTAAATATTATTCATCATATATTTTTTATATGATTCAACTCAAGGTTGATTAAAAGGATTTACTCAAAGCATATATCATCATATTGCACAAGAAAATTCAAAGAAATATATAAGTTGTCCTAAATAATATTCATTTAATTCAGGAATTATTATTTCTATTGTAGGAACTCATCATTCATTATGAGCTTGTATCGCTCAAGAAGAAGCTCATTTGTTTATAAAATCTATTGTTTTTCAAGATAAATAATTTAATTTATCTATGTCTCATTCTATAAAAGGAATTTCTAAATCATTTTTTGGATTTTCAACACTTAAAAATGTTTCAAAAAGTATTCTTTGTCAATCTTGTATATATTGTCACATAGAATGTAAATCAGTAGAAAAAACCAAATTTGTTGGAAAAATTCATTTTTTGTCTTTTCAGTCACTTTCTCAAAATAATTGTTTCCACCATTCAGAAAATAATTTTAATCTAGAATCAAAACTAGCAAGGATTTCTATATTTTTTCATTTTTCAAGTAAAATATTTCTAAAATTAGCATAAATCATAGCTGGATTTTCTGAAATATCATTATTTTCCTTTAATAGAGTTTCCATATCAGAAGCTCATTTTAATAATTTATCTATATCAAATCAAGCAATTGCAATTGGAAGTAATCAAACCGCTGTTAAAACTGAATATCTTCATCAAATATCATCTGGTACTTTAAAAGTTTCTAATCATAAATTATTAGCTAATTCTTTTAAAATTCATTTTTTTTCGTCAGTTATTGCAACAACTCTATTTTTTAATTCATTTTCACCATATTTTTGTCTTAAATCTTCTAATAAAATTCTAAAAGTTAGTGCTGGTTCAAGAGTTCCTCAAGATTTAGAAATAACTATAATTGCATAATTTTTATTTTCTAAATATTTTCTTAAATCATATAAATAATTTGAATCTAAATTATATCAAGCAAAAATAATATTTTCATCACTAAAATTACCTGATAAAGCACTTATTATTGCTTTTGATCATAAATATGAACCTCAAATTCAAATAACAACAATTTTTTCAAAATCATCTTTAAAAGTTTTAGATATTCTTTTTATATTTTCTAATTCTTTTTCACTTATTATTTCTTTTGTATTAGTCCATCATAAAAATTCATTTCATAATCAGCTTCTTTCTAAAACTTGTTTATAAGCATTTTTTATTTTTTCATTATTAGCTTTAAATTCAGATTTTTCTATTAAATTATTATTTATATTTAATTTTAAATTTTGCATATTTTATTAATTATTATTTCATAAATTTATTGTGTATTTCTTTTAATTTTGGATTTGTTACATGTGTATAAACCTGAGTTGTTGTTATACTTGAATGTCCAAGTAATTCTTGAATACTTCTCAAATCCGCTCAATTATTTAGTAAAGTTGTTGCAAAACTATGCCTCAAAGTATGAGCTGAAATATCTTTTAAAATATAAGCTTTTATAGCCATTTCTTTTATCATTGTTGTTATGAAAAACCTAGAAAGTCTTACATCTTCATCGCATAAATTTTTGAAATTTTTTGAGTCAAAATTATGTCTTATAAATAGTGGGGAATAGTTATCAGTTCTAGCTTCTAGATAAGCATTTATTTTTGAAACAGCTTCTTTTGTAAGATAAACTATTCTAAGTTTTTTTCATTTTCATCTTACTACAAATTCTTTTTTAGATAAATTTATATCATTTATATTTAATGCTGTAAGTTCTGAAATTCTTAAGCCAGTAGAATAAATACAAGTTATTATAGCTAAATCTCTTTTTCAAATAATATTTGTCGTATCAGGAGCTCTAAATAATCTATATAGTTCTTCTTCACTTAGAAATTCTACTTGTCTTTGTTCTTGCTTTATTAAATCTATTGAAGTTGGAGAAAGTGATTTGATTCATGTTTTTTCTAAATATTTTAAGAAACTTCTAAGAGAAATCATATAAGCATTAGCTGTTTTTATACTAATATGTTTTCAATTTTTGTGCACAAAAGTTCTAAATCATTCAGCTAATTCTAAATCTATATTTTCTACTAAAAAATCATTTCCTTTCATATAAATTTCAAATTTTTCTAAATGCCTATTATATTGTTCTATAGTTTTAGGTGATTTAGCTTTTATTATTTCAAGCCAATTTAGAAATTTTATTTTTGCTTCATTAAATTTCATTTTCTTAATTTATTTTAGAAAATAATAAAAAAAATATATAAAAAAGTCCTATTATAGATACAATTATTCCATAAAAAATAATTTCATATTTTAAAAATCTTATTGTTATAATTGTTCATAAATCTTTGAAATTTTCTATATTTTGAAATAATTGAACTGTTACAAAATAAATTAAATTAAAATATAATAATAAACTTAAAATAAGATTGAAAAATATATTTATAAAAGCAAAACTGATGAATAAAATTATTCAAATTTGGAAAATAAAAACAAAAAAATAAGCTAAATTTATTTTCAAGTTTGAAATTCATAAATTTTCTTTTTTTATAGATTTTCTGAATAAGAAAAAATTTATTATAGAAAGCATTATTATTATAAATATAAGCATATTTTTAGCTAATTAATTTTATTGTAAGTATTTTATTTAAAAAAGATTCTATTGCAAAATATTAATAAAAAAAATCCCGATTAATTTCGGGATTAATATAGATTAAATCACAATTTTAAAAATAAAATCAAAAATGGATTTAGCTATATTTTTTAAGAATTCTTCAAATTCTCCAATTGGCTTAATAATAAAATCAATAATTAAATTATTATTTCAGGATATCAATCTCTTACAAGTATAGTATGCTCAAACTGACTACCTAAACTTCAATCAGCTACATAAATTTCCCATTTTCAATCTTTATCAATCATTTTACCAGAACTAAATCAAACTATAGGTTCTATAGCAAGAGTCATTCCAGCAATAAGAAGTTCTCAAGTTCAAGGTTTTCAATAATTTGGAACATATGGTTTTTCATGAAGCTTATATCAAATTCGATGTCATGTTAAATCTTTTATTATATGAAATCAAGCAGCTTCTACATGAGATTGTATTGCATGTCAAATATCTCAAATTCTATTACCAGGAATTGCTTTTGATATTCATTTATATAAAGCTTCTTCATTTACTCTTAAAAATCTTTCAACTTCTCTATCTTTATTTTCTCAAATTATCATAGTGAAAGCTGCATCAGTATTTAATCATAATTCTTTATCTTTTACTCAAAAATCAAATTTTACTACATCTCAGCTTTTAAAAATCATTTTTTTTGTAGGTATTCCATGAACAACTACATCATTTATACTTATACAAATATTTGCAGGGAAGCCATAAACTCATTTAAAACCTGGAAGCACATTATGTCTATTACATATATTTAAACATAATTGATCTATTTCCCAAGCTGATACTCAAGGTAAAGCTATTTTCTTTATTTCCTCAAAAACTATTTTATGTATTTGAGCATTTTTTCTCATTCTATCTAACTCTCTTTGAGTTTTTGGTTTATAATTAGTCATATTTTTAAAAAAAATTATAAATATTAATTACAATAAGCAGGAACATTTGAAGCTTGCTTATTACATACTTTTCTTGCTTTTTCAATAGTGTCATCTAAAGTTTTTATTGCTCTAGATACACTTAAATGCATTTCTATTAATTTGTATTCCACACTATCATTTGGAGTTGCGACAGTTCGCAAGGAACTTAATCATTGATTATATAAATAATCCATTTGTCATTTTAAATCATTTTTAGTTCAATCATTTTGTTTTTGTTTTATTACATCAGTATAACTAACTGCTTTATTTTTTCAAAAAGAAAAATTTTTAATTAGTCATCAAATTGTTGTTTGTAAATCATTTTTAGCATCAATCATACTAGAAACAGTATTATCAAAAGCCATTGTTGCTCAACAAGAAATATTAGAAATTATTCATTTTTCACTACATTTAGAATTAAAATTATCTAAGTTTTTTAACATATTTGAAGAAATATTTGAAGATAATCATTGGTTTGATAATTCATTTTTTGTAGCATTTTTTTCATTTTTTAC
>JAQVPN010000080.1 GCA_028702055.1 Candidatus Altimarinota bacterium
TTTATAGAGATAGTACTTGAGAAATAAGATGATTTATGGATTGATATATAGATAATTTTGAAAATATATATGAAAGGGAATTAGATTTTCATTTTAAAAAAATATGAAAATTATGACTTGAAAATTATATAGAAAACAAATTATATAAATTAACAAAAAATATATTTACTATAAGTTCTTTATGAATAGAAGAAAAAAGTAAAAACTTGTTCATTACATTTAATATTATTAAAACATTTGCTTCTGTAATAGATCAAAAATTTGATGATTTAGATTGAATATTTGAATCAATTATTTGAAGCAATACTTATAAAATATTTTTATCTATGTGAGCTAATAGAATTTATGTAAATAAAAATAATTTAGAATTAAGTAATAAAGACACCGATATATTGATTCATAAAAGTTTAGTTAAAGAATATAAAACAAAATTTAATGTCCCTGTGTTACAATTTTTAAGAGAAAATAGAATGAAAATGTTATAATTTTGAAAATATAATAAAAAATATATAATAAAGATAATTTTATAATTTATATTTTTATAAAAATGTCATTTTATATATTATTACATATTTTATTAGTATTATTTCTATTCATTTTTTGAATTATTGTCTATATAAAATATATTAAAACTAGTTGAATCTTTTTTTTGCAATTTTCTATACTAGCATCTCTGCGGTTTTCTATATATATATTAATGTTTACTACAGCATATGATAAAGATTTAATACTTTTTTTATCTAGATTAATGTATTGATTATCAATAAGTTGATTTTACAGCATGTTATTTTTTATATTGTTTTTTAATATAAATAGAAAAAAAATATTATATTATTTGATTTGAATAGATTTATTATTTCTTATTTTATTGTGTTTATCTGTTTTCACAAACACAATAGTATATGATATGAGCTTATTAATAGTTAAATGAAGATATTTAGAAATATATTGAAAATTTTATTATTTATTTGCATTTTTATATATTATATTTTTACCAATTTTTTTATTTGTATGAATTAAAAAAATGAAATCATCATATTTGTTAAATAAAATTAAACTAAAAATTTTAATATATTGATTTTCCTCTTTTGTATTTTTAGGTTTATTATTTCAAGTTATTTTACCATTATTCTGAATTTATTTATTTGAAAAAGATATAGTATTTTTTTTACTTCCATTTATGATAAGCCTATTATATTCATCACATAAATACAGTTTTGTTAATATAAAATTTTATATTTCAAATATATTAAATTTTTATATTTCTTTTGTCTCATCTTTAATTATTTTAAATGTTACAAAAATATATTTCATAAATTTAGATAAAAAATCATTATATTTTTGGGATATTGATACCAAATTTCAAATTCCAGATTTATTTTTATGAATAAGTTTATTTTTGATTTTTTATAATCTTTTTAAGAAATATGTTTTTTGAAATAATGAATATATATTTTTTATTAAAAAAATATGAAAATTAAAAAATAAAATATCATTTATTTCAGATTTTAACTTATTAAATAAATTTCTTAATACAGAATTAGCAAATTTATTTAAAACAAGATATATAGCTATTAAATTAGATGAAAATTGAAATTTAGAATGATTAAAAGAATATTTTTTAAAAGATAAATCTAATAATTTATTTATAAATGATATAGTTTTTATAGAAGAAAATAAACATAAATTTAATTGGGATTTAATTTCAAAAGAAATTTCAGAAAATGTTTATTTAGTATTTCCTCTTATAAATAATAATTGAAATTTTTTATGAATCTTAGAAATTTGAATAAGAAGTTTTAATGATATATATTATTCTCAAGAAATTGATTTATTAAGAGATTTTTCTCAGAATCTGATAATTCAATTAAAACATATTGAAATATATAAAGAAATTCAAGATATTAACCTGAATTTAGATAAAAAAATAGATGAAAAAACAATTGAATATAATAATCTTTTGAATAGACAAAAAGATTTTATTTCTATAATTTCTCATGAAATTAAAAGTCCATTATGAGCTTGTATATTTCAAGTTGATAGTATTTTAGATGATATAAAAGCAGAAAAATATGATAAAAAATATTTACTTAAAGAATTATGAATTTTAAATAAATATTTAATTAATATTTGAGATTTAACAAAAACTATGTTTTCTGTTGAAAAATATGATTTAAGTAAAATACAACTTTTTAAACAAAAAATAGATATAAATTTTTTAATTTATGAAAAAATTGAATTTTATAAAAAAATTAATAAAAAAATAGAATTTCTAACTGATATACAAGAAGATATTTGATATATAAATATTGATAAAATTCAATTTTCACAAGTATTAGATAATCTTTTTGTTAATGCAATCAAATTTATTTCAAAAGAGAATCCTAAAATTTTTATAAAAACTTCTGTTATAGAAAATAATTTTATTTTTGAAATAGAAGATAATTGAAAATGATTTAATTGAATAAATCCTTCTGTTATTTTTGATAAATATGTAACATGAATTTCAAGTTCAATATGAATATGAATGTGAATGTATTTATGTAAAAAAATAGTTGAATTACATAATTGAAATATTAGTGCAGATAATGCTCATATTTTAACTTGAGCTAATTTTAAAATAGAATTCCCTTTAAATATTGACTAAAATGTTTTTATAAGCTAGAATAAGCCTCAATTAATTCAATTTATTTATTATTCTGATGAATATTTTAATAATAGAAGATGATTTATTCTTAGCTAAAAATATTGCAAAACTTTTCGAAAAAAAAATTATAATTAATAGAGTAAAAATAATAACAAATTATAATCATTTTTTGAAAGAATTATCTATAATAAAATCATACGATATAATTCTTATAGATATATTTCTTTGACCTTTAGAAAAGAAAAATTGAATAGATATTTTATCAATTATTAGAGAAAAAGATTCTCAGATTCCTGTAATTATTATAAGTCGATTTGATGAATGTAAATATTTAGAAGAAGCTTTTTCTAAGTGAGCTTCTGATTATATAATAAAACCATTTAGACTAAAAGAATTAGAAATAAGAGTTTTAAAATGGTTCAAAATATATTTAGATAATGATTTATCAAAAACTAAAAATATAAATTATTTTTGATTAGAATATAATATCTCTAAAAATGAATTTTATTATAATGGAATTATTTTGGATTTAACTAAAGGAAACAAATATTTATTATTACTTTTTTTATCTTCACCAGAAAAACTTTTGAAAGAAATATATTTAGTGGAAAAAATATGGTGAGATTTATCTTTTATAATTGAAAGAAATTTAAGAGTTAATATTTTGAGATTAAAAAATAAATTAAAAAAATATAAAATCGATTCCTGGATATCTAATATAAGATGAGAATGATATATTTTAAGAAAATAATATAAAAAAATAATAAAAAAAACAGGAGTTTATTTTAACTCCCGTTTTAATACTTTTAAAAATGTTGTAACTATTCAATCACTATTTGTTTTTATAGAAGAATTTAAATTTCAGTTTGCAAATTCAAATGTTTCTAAATTTGTAGTTGTTCTTATTCAATTATATAAAAGAGAAACTAATCTTAAATCTCTTATATTGTATTCATAATATGTTAAATTAATGTCTTCATTTCAAAAATATGTCTTAAATTTTCAGTAATCTTTGTCATAATATGAAATTTTATTTTTAGCAAAATTTATAAAATCTATTATTTCTACTTTAAATTCATCTAATGTAATTTCTCAAGGTCGATAATATGCAGAAGTTATTTGAAATGCTCACCATCAATTTGCAGGATTATCTAAATAACAATTATGTTCTTTTTTCCAGAAAGCTATTATTAAAGCAGTAGGGAAGTTTTGTTCTTTTGCTATATTATCTATAAAATCATAATTTTTTATACAAGCATCAGCTATATCTCAAGAAATTTCTTTTCAATAATTATCTAAAAATGCTTTTTTAGAATCATCTATTACAGAAGTTCAATTTTCTTCTTTAATTGGGGTTTCATTTTCGATAATATTATTACTTTGATCAATATCATTTTTTGGTATATATAAAAGTAAATTATTTTTAATTTCTCTTAATATATAAGTATTCCTATCATTTTTTTTGTTTTTTTCTATAAGTATGTTTACTTGATCTTTTAATTTTATAATTGAATTTATTCAATTTTTATTATAAATTTTTTCAATCTTTGTTTTTACTTTTTCTAATCGTTTAGTTTCTTTTGTAGAAGGAGAATATCAATATGAAATATTTATACTTATTAATGATATAATTAATAAACAAATAATTTCTTTTCTTAAAAAATTTTTCATAAATAACATAATTTTTTTTGTTTAAAAATATTTTATCTAGCCATTATTTCTATATTGATATCTTTAGTATTTTTTTTGAAATTATTATTTGTAGCTTCAATTGTAATTGTATGGTTTCATACTGGTATATCATTATTGGCATTTATTGCCACAACATTAGTTTTTCAATCTAAATTTGAATTAATAGTTTTTCAATCTAAATAAATATTTATTCAAGAAATTCATGTTTCATCACTTGATTCAAATCTTAAATTAAAACTTTGGTCTTCATAAATTTTTATATTTCCAGATGCTGGATTTTTTATAATTATATCTGGTAATGATGAACTTGTTTGAGTTTCAGTTGTTGTATTAGTAGAAGTATCATTTTCATTATTAGTTATTTCTGTAGATAGTGAATCTAATATTATTTCTTTTGATGCAGAATAATAATTTTCATCAACTACAATTATTTTTAAACTAGATGATCATACAGTTGTTTCATTTATATCAAGTGAAATTTTTTCAGTTCATGATTTTAATTTATCTATTTTTGTAGATGCTAATTTAGTAGTTCAGGCATATACATCTATTCTTGTAATAGGAGTATTACTTGTATATTTTAAATTTAAAATATTTTTTCAAATTTTTAATGTAGTAGAATTTGCAAG
>JAQVPN010000081.1 GCA_028702055.1 Candidatus Altimarinota bacterium
GCAAGTATCTGGGTTTTTAGGTGATTCGAGAGGAAGATCATCAGTTACAATAGACATAACTTTCTTTTTTATATCTTTTTCATCATCAAATATTCATATAAAATTATTATAAGATTTACTCATTTTCCTACCATCTAAACCTGGAATAGTTTGAAGTTCTTTATCTATATGATAATTTGGAAGCTTAAATATTTCTTTATTATAAGTTTTATTAAAAAATCAAGCTATGTCACGAGCAAATTCAACATGTTGAATTTGATCTTTTCAAACAGGAACTATATCAGCATCATAACTTATTATATCAGAAGTCATAAGTATAGGATAATTAAATGTAGCCATATTAATTTCACTATTTTTTGCTTGACTATCTTTAAAACTATGAGCTCTAAGCATTAAACTATATGGAGTTACACTAGATAAAATCCAAGTTATATCATTTATCCTTCTTATTTTTGATTGTTCATATATAGTAACATTTTCTAAATCTCACATCATAGCCATATATTCAAGAATCATTTCTAATTTATATTTAGCTAATGTTTCTCAATTATGAACAGAAGTAAGAGAATGAAAATCTGCAATAAATAAAAATGCTTCTTGTCATTTTATTAAATCAATAAAAGGCTTTACAGCTCACATATAATTTCATATATGAAGTCAATTTCAAGTTGGTTTCAATCATGTTAATATTCTTTTCATAAAAATATTTAATCTTATATAAATAATTAAAATTTATTATAATAAAAAACTAGAAAATACAAAAAAAGAAACAACAAAATGTTGTTTCTTTTTTAATTTGAAAGTATTCTATGCACAGCATAAGAAAAATTAACAAATAAATTTTCTAGAAAATTTATTTGATTTTTTCTTAATCTTCGTCATCTTCAAGTTTAAATCATCTTTCTTCTCTGATTTTTAATGCAACATTTGTTGGAACTTCGTCATAATGATCGAATTCCATAGCATATGTAGCTCTACCTTGAGAAGCAGATCTAAGTTCTGTAGAATAACCAAACATTTCTGAAAGTGGAACTTGAGCAGTAATAATTTTAGCTTGACCTCTTTGTCCCATTTCTTCAATTCTACCTCTTTTACTATTTATTTGACCAAGCACATCACCCATATATTCTTCTGGAGTATTTACTTCTACTTTCATTATTGGTTCAAGTAAAACTGGAGATGCTTTTTTACAAGCTTCTTTAAATGCTTTTGAAGCAGCAATTCTAAATGCTAATTCAGAAGAATCTACATCATGGTAAGAACCGAAAGTCAAAGTAGCTTTGATATCAACCATTTGGTAACCAGCTAAATAACCTCTTTTATATGCACCATCAAGCCCTTTTTCAACTCATGGAATATATTCTTTTGGCACTATTCAACCAACAATTTTATTTACAAATTTATTTATTTTTTTAACACCATTATCATCAGCTTCAGCTTGTTTATATGGTTCAAAAGTAATAACAACATGTCAATATTGACCTCTACCTCAAGTTTGTTTAGAGTATTTTACTTCAACATCTTTAGCTGTATTTCTAATAGTTTCTCTATAAGCTACCTGTGGAGCACCAACATTACATTCAACTTTAAATTCTCTTTTCATTCTATCAACGATGATATCTAAGTGTAATTCACCCATACCTGCGATAATAGTTTGTCAAGTTTCTTCATCAGTAGAAACTCTAAATGAAGGGTCTTCTTCAGCTAATTTAGAAAGAGCCATACCCATTTTTTCTTGATCAGCTTTAGTTTTTGGTTCAACTGAAATATGAATTACTGGTTCTGGAAATTCCATAGCTTCTAGTAATAATTTTTTATTTACATCACATAAAGTATCTCAAGTTTTAGTTTCTTTTAATCAAACTACAGCTCAGATATTTCAAGCAGTGATTTCTTGTATTTCTTCTCTTGTATTAGCATGCATAGCAAGTAATCTTCAAACTCTTTCTTTTTCTCATGAAACTGAATTGTAAACATAAGAACCAGCTTTTAAAGTACCTGTATAAACTCTAGTAAATGTAAGTCTACCTACAAATGGATCAGTCATAACTTTGAAAGCTAATGCAGCAAGTGGAGTTTCATCTCAAACTGGAATTTCTTCAGTTTTTTCTTTATCATCTGGATCCATAACAGTAATTATACCTTTATTAACATCCATAGGAGAAGGTAAAAAGTCTACAGCAGCATCAATCATCATTTGTACTCAAATATTTTGTAAAGCTGAACCACAAATAACAGCATATAAGTTTGTAGAACAAACTCAAGCTCTAAGACCAGCTTTGATATCAGCTTCAGAAAGTGTTCATTCAGCAAAATATTTTTCCATTAAAGCTTCATCTTGTTCAGCAACCTTTTCTATAAGTTCATTTCTATACATTTCTACATCAGATTTCATATCTTCTGGAATTGGACATTCTGTAACTTTTTCTCATGAATTACCTTCAAAATGATAAGCTTTTTGAGTTATAAGATCTACTATTCAAACAAAAGTAGATTCAGCACCAATTGGTAATTGGATAGCAACAACTTTATTTCAAGCTAATCTTTTTTTGATAGAATCCATAGTCATGAAAAAATCTCAACCAGTTTTATCCATTTTATTTACAAAAGCGATTCTTGGAACACCATATTTATCAGCTTGTTTCCAAACTGTTTCAGATTGTGGTTCTACTCATTGAGAAGCATCAAAAACAGCTACTCAACCATCAAGAACTCTAAGAGATCTTTCTACTTCAATAGTAAAATCTACGTGACCTGGAGTATCTATGATATTTATTTTGTGATCTTTCCAGAAAGCAGTAGTTGCAGCTGAAGTAATAGTAATACCTCTTTCTTTTTCTTGTTCCATCCAGTCCATAGTACCTTCACCATCGTGAGTTTCTCAGATTTTATGAATTTTACCAGTATAAAACAAAACTCTTTCAGTTGTTGTTGTTTTACCAGCATCAATATGGGCGATAATACCTATATTTCTTATTTTATTTAACGGAAATTTTGCCATAAAAAAAATATATAAATTAAAATAATACCCTTAGTAAAAAAGGGACCGCGAAGATTTTATACAAATACTTCTTAAAGTCAAATTTGAGTTATTTTTTTATTTAGATATAATCAAAGGAATTAATACTTATTTTTAAAAAATGATTTTGTTTATAGATACTATTTCTAATCCTTGTTTTATTGGAATTTTTGATGAAAAGAAAAATATTATAAAAAATATTTCATACGATATAATGTGAAATGAATCTTCTACACTTATTCCAAATATAGATAATTTATTAAAAGAAAACGATTTATCTTATAGTAATTTAGAAAATATAGTTTTAGTAAATTGACCTGGTAGTTTTACTGGAATAAGAACTGCCGTTCTTGTTGTTAATACTATAAATTTTATAATAAAGAAAAATATGACAGATATTAATTATTTTTCTATGTATGAATTTGCTTTTGACAATAAATTTCCAATAATAAAAGATTCTTCAAAAAGAGATTTATTTATAAAAAAAGACAAAAATTCTAAAATAGATATTATTTCAAACGAAGATTTAATAAATTATTTAAAAGAAAATAATATCTGTGAAATCTATTGAGACACTAAAATAAATTTATGAAGTATAAAAAAAATAACAAATATTGATTATAAAAAAGTTTTAGATAAAATAAATTTAGATAATAAAAAATCTTTAGAGGCTTTTTATTTAAAAAAACCAAATATTTCATAAATTTTGAAAAATATGTGAGCAATTTGACATCTAAAAGAATGAGAAAATATAGAAATGGTTGTAAGAAGACATTGGATTGTTTACATACAACTTTGAATTTATGCTTTTTTATGAATAAGTGTAACATCAACTTTACTAGGATTTTTTTGATTACAATTTTGGCTTATTTTAATACTTTGTCTTTTTTGGATGATGTTTTTATTATTTTTATACATAGAATGGCTTAATCATGAACTAGATTTATTTATAATAACAAACACGAGAATAATTTGAGTAGAACAAATATCATTTTTAAATAGAACTATTTCAGAATGCCATCTAGCTCAAGTACAGGAAGTAAATGCAAAAACAAAATGACTTTTATCAAATTTATTAAATTTTTGAACTTTACTTATTCAAACAGCTTGAAATGCTTCAAATTTTGAAGTTGCCTATGCTCCAGATGTGATAAATACTTCAAGAAAAATATTAAATATAGTTGATACTTATAGATGAGATGGTTCTCTAAAACAAAGATTACAAGATACAGAAAAAGAAGAAGCTTAAGCTTCTTCTTTTTTTTAAATTATTTTTTTTAAAACAATAAATAAACACTATTTTATCCACATCGCATCTCAAAATGAAAAAAATCTAAATTTATTTTCAACTGCATATTTATAAGCTTCATCTACTTTTTCTTTTCAAGCAAAACTTGAAATTAACATCAAAAGTGTTGATTTAGGAAGATGAAAATTTGTAATTATAGAATCCACAAATTTCCAAGTGTAACCTGGATAGATAAAAATATCTGTGTCTTTTGAACCGAAAGATATAGTATTATCAGGATTTCAAAAACTCTCTAAAGTTCTAACTGAAGTTGTTCAAACCGCAATTATTCTTTTTCACTCTTTTTTATATTGATTTAATCTATTTGCTGTATCTTCTTCTATTTGAGCAAATTCAGAGTGCATTTTATGATCTAGTATATTTTCTGTTTCCACTCATTTAAAAGTCCCAAGTCAAACATGAAGTAGAACTTTTTCTATTTTTACTCATTTTTTTTCAAGTTTTTCAATTAAATCTTGAGTAAAATGAAGACCTGCAGTAGGAGCTCGAACACTTCAATTAATTTCAGAAAATACTGTCTGATATCTTGAAGAATTTTCTAATTT
>JAQVPN010000005.1:0-17024 GCA_028702055.1 Candidatus Altimarinota bacterium
ATTTGATTTTGTTTATAATGCTAGATATTCGCCTAGAGTATGAACTCTAGCTTCTAAAATATATCCAGATGATATTAGTTCAAAAGATAAAGCTAAAAGATGGCACAAGTTAAATGATACTATGGAAAAAGTTGTAAAAGAAAGAAATTCTTTGATGATATGAAAAATAGAAGAAATTATGATAACTGATAAAAAATGAATTGAATTTAGATGAAGAACTAGAAATTTCAAAGAAATAGTATTTAATTGAAATGATAAATTAAAAATCTGAGATCTAATAAAAATAAAGATAACTGAACTTGATAAATGGGTATTAAAATGAGAGATGATTTAAGGATAAATCATCTCTCATTTTTGTCTATATTTTATTTTTGCTTTTTGATTTTTATATACTAAAATAACACCGCTTTTATTTATTAAATTAACTTATTTATGGGTAAACTAAAAAAACAATTATCTAAAATAGTTCTTATATCTTTAATATTAAGTAATTTTAATTTTTTATCTTCTATATCATTTGCTGATGATAAAAAAGAAGATTTTATTCCAACTAATTGATTATTAGATTCAAATAAAGCTAACAATCAAAATACAGATTGAATAATAATAAAATTTAAAAACAACAAAATCAATTTAAAAACAGCTAATAATATTCAATCAGTTTATGATATAGCAAAAGAAAAATGATTAATTTTAGAAGATTCAATAAAAGATGAAAATATATCTTCTTTTAAAATAAAAGATAAAAATATATCAATAGAAAAACTTGTAAATTCATTAAAAAATGAAGATTCAATAGAAAAAGTACAAGTTAATTATATTTATAGAACAACTGAAATAAATTCAAATGATACTTATAAAAATAATCTTTGGTGATTAGATAATTTTGGACAAACAATAGAATGACAAAATTGAAATTTATGAGCTGATATGTCATGGAATAAAGCGAATAATATATTTTCTTGAACAACTAATACAGCAAATACATGAGTTATTGTTGCTGTTTTAGACTCATGAGTTGCATATAATCATACTGATTTAGCAAATCAAATGTGGGATTGAACTAATTGTAAAGATGAAAATTGAGATTATTTAGGATGATGTATTCATTGATATGATTTTGCTGATGATGATAAAGACCCCAATCCAACGATAGAAACACATTGAACTCATGTTGCTTGAACTATTGCAGCAGAATTTAATAATTCAAATTGAATAACTTGAGTTAATCCAAAAGCTAAAATAATGGCAATTAGAATGTGAGATTCAAGTTTTACAACACTTTCTGTTTTAAGATCTATATATTTTGCTCTAGAAAACTGAGCTAAAATTATAAATGCATCTTTTTGAGCTAAACGAACTGATTGATTTGATTCATTTGAATATACAGCAATAAAAGATTTTACAGACAATTGATGACTTTTTATAGTTGCTGCATGAAATGATGCTCAAAATAATGATGATTTATCTAGTAGATTTTTTCCAGCATCATTTTGAATAGATAATTATGTAGATTCTAATTGATATTTAACATGAAATGCTTCTTGATCTTGAATAACTAAATTTAATTGAATCACAAATTTGATATCTGTTGCTGCGACAGATAATCAAGATAATTTATCTACTTTTTCAAATTATTGAGCTAACACAGTAAATATATGAGCTCCTTGAACTTCAATTTATTCAACAGTTTTATGAGAAGTAAATTATTTTTCTTGAACAAATATATCAAATTTCACAACTTGAGGAATTAACAATAATTGGTGAAACATAACTATAACTTGATCTCTTAGAAGTGATTTATCTTTTCCTTATTCTACTTGAGCAGATTCATATGTAGAAAAATCTGTTGATATTTCTAGTGCATATAATCCAAATATAAAATTTTTGATTTGGTGTGATGCTTGAAAAAATTTATCTTCATATGATGATTATTCTACTGATTATGCAAGTATTTCTTTTTCTACATGATGAGCATTTACAGAAATTGATAAATATAATTATACTTCTTCAAGCTTAATATATAGTGCAAATTGATGATTTTATAATGAAATCTGAATAAACTTAAATAATTACAAATCATCTGATTTTAAATTTAGATTTAATTGGCATACTGATTGAATACAAGATAGTGAAAATGGTTGTTTTATATATGAATTAGCCGTAAATTGAACTGATAACTGATTATGAAATGCTTATTGATTTCTTGATTGAACTTCAATGGCTACTCCAAATGTAGTATGATTAGCTTCTCTTGCTTGGTCTTATAAACCAAATTTATCAGCAATAAATATAAAAAATGCTATATTAAATAATTGAGATTCTATTTCTTCATTATCCGGATTTACAACAAGTTGAAAAAGAATAAATGCTTTCAAAACTTTACTTTCTTTAACAGATACTTGAAGTATAACTCAAATAAAAGCTTATTCTGATTCATGAAAAACTTTAGAATTAGCTTCTTGAAGTTTTTTAAAAAATCCATCTATTTATTTAGAATGGCTTGATTCTACAAATTATTGAGCAATAGAAAAATATAAAATAGAAATAAAAGATAATTCTTGAAATTTACTTGAAACAAATTATAGTTCTTGAAATACCTTAAGTACAAATTGAATAAATATATGAACTTGAACATTAACTTCTTCTTATACTTGAAGTAATATAAAATATGTAGTAATTCCTGTTATGTATGATTGAAGAGAATGAACATCAAAAGAAATAAATTTTATATATGATAATATTTCTCCTGTATTTTCTTCACTAAATTATACAAACAATCAAGAAGTTACAAATTCTTCAATAGTATTAAATTGAACAATAATTGACACAAATTTATCATGAGCATTGATTAACTGAACTTGACTTTCACTAAATTCTTCTTGAACTTTTTCAACAAATATAAATTTAAATCCTTGATTAAATTCAATAAATTTAGAAGCAAATGATAAAGCCTGAAATATCACATCAACATGAATAAATATTATAAGAATCGGAAATGCTCCTAAATTATATTCTAGTATAACTAATACATGAAATATAAAATTAGAATTTAATAGTGATTTTACTTCTACTTGAATATTTCTTTATTGAACTTGATGAAATCTAGATAATATTTTCACTTGATCTTATTCTGATTCACATATTTTAAATATTCCATATTTAACTGACGATGAAACTTATTATTTTAGAGCATATTATACAAAAAATTGATATAATTCCCCTTTATCTGAAACTTGAATAATAAAAACTCCAAATGTATTTGATTTAAGTGTAAATACTTGAAGCTTAAGTATTACTTGAAGTATGAATTTATCTAATGTAAACTCAACTTGAACTATTATAGATTGAACTTGAACAATTGATTTATATAGTGAAAATGGGGCTAATTTAATTTCTATTCCTAGATGAATTGAAATTATAAGTTGATCTTGATCTTGGGATAAAATAATTCAAGCACCGCATCAAGTAACATCTAGCTGAACAATATCTTATTCTTGATATGTAAGAAATAATGATTTAACTTTTAAAATAGGTTCTGATAGTGATTCTCTTAATTTTTCTGGTTGAGTAGTAAATGTTAAATTAAATATTTGAAGTTCCTATAATTGAAAAAATATAAAAATTTATAAAAGTGATGATAATCAAAATTCATTTAATTATTTATGAAATTGTATAGTTTCTAGTTGAATTTGTAATTTTAATACTGATAGTTTTTCATATTTTGCTTTACTTGAACCAATTAGTGATACTACTCCAGATAATTTTAGTTTTACATCTGTAAATTCTGCTGAATTAAATACTCAATATACTTCAAATACAATAACAGTAACATGAATAAATAGTTCAACTTGAGTAACATCTACAGCATGAACTTTAGTAATAAATTGAAGTGATTCTTGAACTTCAGGAACTGTTTCTAGCGGAACAACAGTTGCTATAAAATTGACATCTTCTTCGTCTTATTCTTCAAGTATTTCTTCAACAATAAATATCTGATGAATAAGTTCTATTTATACGATTACAACAAAATCTGCACCTGTATCATCTGGTTGAGGTGGTGGTGGAGGATGATCTTATATTTCTACTTGTTTAGATACACAATTAGTTTGTACAAATTGAAAATATTATAGAAAAACTTGAATTTCTTGTACTAATTGAAATTTATGAAAAGCTTGTAGTATAGAATCTACTTGAAGTACTAATACTTGAATTACAAATAATAATTTACAAAATTTACTTGATGAAATAAAGAAAAATCCTGATTTAAATAAAACCTATAATATAACTGATATTTCTAATCATTTTGCTAAAAAATATGTAGATGAATTAATAAATAGATGAATAATAAAATGATACTCTGACAATACATTTAAACCTGATAATGCAATTACTAGAGCCGAATATTTATCTATATTAATGAAAGCATTAAATATAAAAGTTGATTCAAGTATAACTAAATCAATAAATTTCTCTGATATAGAAAATAATTCTTGGCAAATAAAATATGCAGAAAAAGCTCGTCTATATTGAATAAGTTCAAATAGTAATAAATTTAGACCAAATGATTATATAACAAGAGCCGAGGCTTTGGCTATGTTATTTAAAATTTCAAAATTAAATTTACAGACAAACATTTCTAATAATTTTTCTGATACAGATTTAGAAGAATGGATGCTAAAATATACAACAAAAGCAAAATCTTTATGACTTGTAAAATGACAAGAAATAAACTGAAAATCATATTTTAAACCAAATAATAATATAACTAGAGCCGAAACTAGTAAAATTATAGTAAATTTATTAAAAATAATGTGAAAATAAAAATTAAAAAAGAAGATTTTTAAATCTTCTTTTTTTTTGTATAATAGTAAAAAATTTAGTAGATTTAAAATAAATATGCTTCAAACAAATACTCATTATAAAAACATCGGAAACACTTTATATAAAACAAATTTAATAAAAGATTTACAAAAATCAGAAGAAAATATTTTATTGATTTGTGAAAATGAAATATCAAAAAAAGAATATATAAAAATATTTAGCGAATTTTCTATAGATTTTTTTGATATAAATAATTATTCAGAATTAATAAATCTGATTTCAAATAAAACTGGTTTTTTTATTGTTTCAAATGAAATTTTTTCTTCTATAAAAGAAAATATGTATGAAATATTAAATAAAATTTCAATAAATATTGAGGTTTGAAAAAATCTGGATTCTGATATTTTTTTAAAAAAATTGATCGAATTAGATTATAATTTTTCAGATTATGATACAAATTTTTCATATAAAAAATCTGGAGATACAATAACTATAAATTTAGAAAAATATTTATACAAAATAAGTCTTTGGTGAGATTCTGTTGAAGAAATTTTACTTATAAATAAATCAAACCTAAATTTTTCTAAAAAATTAAACTCTATTAATATTTGAAAAAATAAAGAAATAATTCTTGAAAATTCTTCATATTTAAATAAAGAAATTTTTGAAAGTATTAATAAATTATGAATTAAAACAATTTTTGATAATTTAGATTTTTCATCAAATTATGAAGATTTTTTAAAAGAAAATTTTAATTTTATAGCATTTGATTCTATAAATAGTCCAAAAATTTCACAAGTCGATATGAAAATAAAAGATTTGTTTATAGAAGATTTAGAAGAATTTAGATGAATTTTAAAAAAAGGAAACATAAAAATTTATACAAAAAATAAAAAAGCTATAGAAAATTTTCTAAAATATAATGAAATTTCAAATATATCAGTTTTTGAGACAAAATTAAATAATTTAAAAAGCTATATTTCAGCTACTGAAACAGTAATTTGTGATGATAATATTTCTCGTATTTTTGTAAAAAAGAGAATTAAAAAATCAGTTCTTCAAAATTTTAATATATTATCAGAAATTAAAACTTGAGATAATGTAGTTCATATTGATCATTGAATTGCAAAATTTTGCTGAATTATAGAAAAAGATTTATCATGAATCAAGAAAGAATATTTAGAGCTTGAATATAAATGAAATGATAAGCTTTTTGTTCCAGTTTCAGAAATTTATAGAGTTTCAAAATATGTTTGAGTAGAAAATCCTGATTTAACTTGATTAAACACAAAAGAATGGGATAAAAAACTCAAAAAAGCATCAGAAGATATAGAAAAAATTGCCGAAGAATTACTAGAAATTTATGCAAAAAGAAAAATGAAAAAATGATTTTATTTTATGGATAATAAAATAAAACAAATAGAATTTCAGAAAAAATTTCCATATAATTATACAGCAGATCAATTATCAGCAATTGAAGATATAATGGAAGATATGAGCAGTGAAAAAGTAATGGATAGAATTTTGATTTGAGATGTTTGATTTGGTAAAACTGAAGTAATTTTTAATGCGATTTTTAAAGCATTTTTAAATAAAAAACAATCAATTTTAGTTTGTCCTTTAGTAGTTTTAGCTTATGAACATTATGAAAAGGCCTTATCTCGTTTCCGTGATTTTGATATCAAAATATGAATTTTAACTAGAATGGAAACCGAAAAATCTGCTAAATTAACTTTAAAAAAATTAGAAACATGAGAAATAAATTTAGTTATTTGAACTCACAGACTTTTATCAGAAGATGTAAAATTTAAGGATTTATGACTTGTTGTTATTGATGAAGAACATAAATTTTGAGTAAATGATAAAGAAAAAATTTCTAAAATTCAAGGAAGCATAGATATGGTTTCTGTTTCAGCAACACCAATTCCAAGAAGTTTAAATATGGCATTAAATTGAATAAGAGAAGTTTCCGTTTTAAATACTCGACCAGTTTGAAGACATGCAATAGAAACATACATTTCAAAATTTGAAGATGAAATTATTATAGAAGCTTGTAATCGTGAGTTTGATAGAAATGGTCAAATATTTTTTATCCATAACAGAGTTACTACGATAGAATGATATAAAAATTATTTAGAAAAACTTTTTCCAAATAAAAAAATAGTTATCGCTCATGGGCAATTGTCTGGAAATGATTTAGAAGACAGAATAATGGCCTTTAAAAGAAGAGAATATGATATACTTTTATCTACCACAGTTATAGAAAACTGAATAGATTTTTCAAATGTAAATACAATAATTATAGATGAAGCTTATAATTTTTGAATAAGTCAAATTCACCAACTTAGATGAAGAGTATGAAGATCAGATAAACAAGGTTATTGCTATATGCTTTACAGAAAAGAAAAATTAAATGACGATGCTGCCAAAAGACTTAAAACTATAGTTGATTATAATCATCTTTGAGCTTGATTTGAACTTGCTTTAAGAGATTTAGAACTAAGATGAGGATGAGATATATTAGGACTTAAACAATCTTGAAATGCTAGCTATATATGAATAAATTTATTTATAGAAATGCTTGAAGATAAAATAGAAGAAATGAAAAAAAATGGAATAAATACAGAAAAATCAGAAGAAAATAAAATTAAAAAAATAGATACTTCTATTGATTTAAATATATGAGCAATGATTTCTTGAGAATTTTTCTCTTCTGAACTTGATAAAATTAATTTTTACAGAGATATAGAAAATATTAATAGCACAGAAGATTTGAATAATTTAATAGAAGATTTTAAAATGATAAATGAAAATTTTACAGACGAAACTCAAAATTTATTTGATTTGATGAAATTAAAAATAAAAGCTTCAAAATTTAAAATAAAATCTATAAAAAAACTTTGAATAAATTATCAAATTGATTTTGTAGAATGAATTTCCCTAGATGATTTAAAAGCATTTTTAAAACTTGATACAAAAATTTATTTTACTGTTGTTTCTCTTGATAAATTAAGGTGTGAAACAAAAAAATTTAAATGAGATTTAGAATTTCTACATTTTATATTGAATTTATTCGAAGAAAATAAAGAGGAAACAAAAAAGAGAATAAAATTAAAAAAATAATTTGACATTTTCTTTGTTTTATTTAAATTTAATAAACTAAAACAAAAAACAAAGAAAGGAATAGCAATGTCTCGTTTAAATAGAGAAATTAGCATGGGAAAAAAAGATGAAATTGTAAAAGAACTTTCAAAAAAATATTCTCATGTTATTATACCATCAAATTTATTAATTTCTGGAATTATTCAAAAGAAAATTAGTAAATCTGTAAAATACAAATCGCTTGGATTAAATTCAAAAATTTCTGGAGTTTGGCTAATTCCAAAAAAATTTCAAAAAAAAGCGAAAAAATTTGCAGAAGAAAAAAACTTAAGAATGGAGGAAATTTCATATATATTGAAAATTCCTACTCATTCTTTAGAAATTCCCCCAGGTTGGATTTATTAATCCAACCTTTTTTATTTTTATCATTAAAAAATTAATTTGATTATTTGTAAAAAATATCTATATTTAAGCAATAAAGTAGTATACATTTTTTAAACAATCCAAAATCTATGCGAGAAATATATGATTTACAAATTTTTTCAGGAATAGAAAAAAATGAAATAGATGATTTGATAAAAAATCTAAGAAAAGAAATATATAAAAGTGGTGAAATTATAATAAGACAATGAGATGAATCTAATTGAAAATGATATATAATATTATCTTGAAAAGTTTCTGTTGAAATTTCTTGAGAAAAAATAGCTTCGCTTGATGCTTGAAATATTTTTTGAGAAATAGCTTTATTAAATGAAGAGGAAAGAACTGCTACAATAATAGCAGAAACTGATTTAGAATTACTAATTTTAAGTCAAGAAACTATACTTGAAATAATGAACCAGGACAATTATTTAAATAAAGAAATAATGAGAAGAGTTCAAGAAAATTTAGAAAATAATAGATAATTAATAAATAATTTTATGGAAAATAAAGAATTAATAATAAAAAATTTACTAGAAAAATGAGTTTCTAGAGTTATAGAAAAAGAAAATTTAGAAAAAAAATTAAAATCAGGAAAAATTTTAAGAGTAAAATTTGGTATAGATCCGACTTGAACAACTGTTCATATTTGACATGCTGTTCCTATTTTGAAACTTAGAGAATTTCAAAAACTAGGTCATCAAATTGTTATAATTATTTGAGATGCAACAGCTCAAGTTTGAGATACTTCAGATAAAAATGCTGAAAGACCAATGCTTACAAGAGAACAAACTTTGGCTAATGCAAAAGATTATTTATCTCAATTTTGAAAAATTTTAGATATTGATAAAGTTGAAGTTAGATTTAATTCTGAGTGGATGGATAAAACAAATTTTAATTATGTTTGAGAATTAGCTAAAAATTTTTCAGTAGCTGAAATGTTAGATCGTGATAATTTTTCAAAAAGATATAAAGAATGAGTAAGAATTTCTCTTCAAGAATTTTTATACCCAATAATGCAATGATATGATTCTGTTATGGTAAAAGCCGATGTAGAACTTGGTTGAAATGATCAATATTTTAATTTGCTTGCCTGAAGAAGATTACAAGAAGCTTGTTGACAAGAAAAACAAGATATAATGATGTTTAACTTAATCGAATGAACTGATTGAAGAAAAATGAGTAAAACATTTTTTAATTTTGTTTGATTAAATTACTCAGCAAATGATATGTTTGTTAAAATTATGGAAATTGATGATTCTCTAATTTTAAAATATTTTGAACATTGTACTCCTTTATATTTAGAAGATATTAAAGTTTTTGAAGAAAGATTAAAATCTTGAGAAAATCCAAGAAATATCAAATTAGATTTAGCTAAAGAAATAGTTAAACTATATCATTGAGAAAATGCCACAGAAGAAGCTTTAAAATATTTTGAAAGAGTATTAAAAGAATGAATAGTTCCTGATGAAAAAGATATTGAAAAATGTGAATTAGAATTAGAAAATATTATGCTTTCTACAGCTTTAAGAGAAGCTAAATTAGTTTCAAATTCGTCTGAAGCAAGAGATTCTATTTCAGGATGAGCAGTTAAAGTAAATAATGAAATTATTACAGATTTGAGATATGAATTAAAATTATCAAAAACTGAATATATTTTATTACAAGTCGGAAAAAAGAAATTTAGAATGATTAAACAAAAATAATTATGAAGAACTTTGACTTATCAAAACTAATATGATCTAAATGTAGAGTAAGAATACTTGAAAAATTGATTTTAGAATTTGAATCTGGAAATAATGAATGATTCCATATGAGATGACTTGCTCGTGATTTAGATGAACAAATAAATTCAATAAAAAGAGAATTAGATAATTTAGAAGAAATTTGAGTGTTAAAAAGTAAAGAAGAAAATAAGAAAAAGATTTTTTTCGTAAATAAAAATTTTTTCTTACTAGAAGAATTTAAAGGTTTGTTTATAAAAACATATAATCCTTTTGAAAGTGTAAAAAAATATTTTAAAACTCAAGATAAATTAGATTTAATTTTAGTAAATGATTCTATTTCAAGTAGATTAGCTCAAACAAGTAATTGTATTGTAGATATTTTTTTAATTTGAGAAATTGATAAAATAGATTTTAACAATTTTTTAGCTAAAACTTTTTTTAATAGAAAAATTAAATATGCCATTATAACTGTAGATGATTTTTTTAAAAGATTAGATTACAATGATAAACTTATATATAATATCTTAACTCAAGATGGAAACAATTTTCTAAAAGATTGACTAAAAGTTCTAGATAGATTTAAAACAGAATAAAAAAATGTGAGAAAATTTCTCACATTTTTTTATTCTGTTTACTTTTATATAAATTCTTTCCCTCACATAAAAGGTTTTAAAACTTCTGGAATTTTTACATCTCAGTCTTTAGTTTGATAGTTTTCAATAATAGCAATCAAACATCTTCCTAGAGCTGTAACAGTTCCGTTTAAAGTATGAACATATTGTCTATCTCCATTTTGATCTTTGTATTTTATATCAAGTCTTCTTGATTGAAATTCTCAAACATTTGAACAACTTGTAACTTCTCTATATTTTCATTGTCCTGGCATCCATGCTTCTATATCATATTTTTTCATTGCTGGATTTCCTAAATCTCCTGAACAAACATTCATTTTATTGTATGGAATAGCAAAAGATTGCCAAACTTCTTCTTCAACTGAAACCATGAAATTATGCATTTTTTGGCTTTCTTCTGGTTTACAGAAAACTACCATTTCAACTTTATCAAATTGATGTCCTCTTAAAATTCATCTTGTATCTTTTCAAGCTGAACCAGCTTCTTTTCTGAAACATGGACTATATGCAACATACATTTTTGGAGTATCAAGTTCAAGAGTTTCTCCTGCATGATAACTTGTAACTGGCACTTCAGAAGTTCCAACTAAATGTAGGTCATCATCATCTGGATTTACTCTATAAAGTCCATCAGTTTGGTCAGTCAAAAATCCTGTACCAAACATTGCTTTTTCTTTTACCATGACGGGTGGTAAAATTGGATTAAATCCTTTTGCTATTAATTTTGAAAGTACGAAATTTATAACTGCAAATTGTAGTAAAACTAAATCTCATTTCAAATACCAAAATCTAGCTCCTGAAACTTCAGAACCTTTTTCTGTATCAATCCATCCTTTAGCTTCACCAATTTCCCAATGTTCTTTTGGAGTGAAATCAAATTTTGTAGGCTCTAAAAATGAGTTTTCGATTATATTATCTTCATCAGTATTTCAGATTGCTGTTGTAGAATCAAGTAAATTTGGAAATTGATAATACATTGATTTCCAAGTTTCTTCTACTTCTCTTTGTCTTTCTTCCAAAGCTGTAAGATTATCTCAAAGTTCTTTCATTTCAGCAATTTTTGCTGGTCTTTCCTCAGCTGATAGAGTAGGAATTTCTTTTGAAACTTTATTTTTTACAGCTCTTAATTCATCAACTTTTATGATTAAATCAAGTTTTTCAGCATCGATTTCTAAAAATTTTTCTACACTTAAGTCTAGATTTCTTTTTTTTATGTTATCTTTAACAAGGTCTGGGTTATTTCTAATAATTTTTATATCTAACATTTTTAAAAATTTTTATTAATTAATTTTGCTTATTATAGAGATTTATCTATTTTTTCAAGTATTTTTTATTTACTAAACTCAATTATTGCTTCTCTTATAGTTTGCAGTATAGATTTGTATTTATCTAAATTTTCTTCAAGTAATGTAATTCTAAATCAATTATAATGTGAATTAAATCAACTTAATGGAACTGAACATATACCAGTAGAAGCAAGTAAATAATAACAAAATCTTTTATCAAATCTTAGACCCGACATTTTTCATTCTATAAATTCTTTTAAATCTTTATTTTCTATTGCTAAACTTGGTGAACTAGGAAATTTTTCAGTATTAAAAGTAATAGATAAATAAAATGCTCATTTTGGTTCTACAACTGAAATTAAATCTAAATCTCACAAAATTTCTGTTGCTAATTTCGCTCTAGTTTTATATTTTTCTATTCTTTGAAGTCTATATTTTTCATATTCTGGACTAGAATAAATAGTAGGTAAAACTGCTTGTGGTAATGTCGTAGAACAAACTTCAAGCATTTTTGAATTTAATATAGATTTTACATATTCTCTAAAATTTGCATCTTTGTCAGCATTATAAATTTCAATCCATCCACATCTTGCTCCTGGCCAAGGCAAATCTTTACTTGCTCATTTCATAGAAATACCTGGAACTTCTCATATAATATCTGATAAAATAACTCTATCTTCAATATTATAAACTAATTTTTCATAAATTTCATCAAAAACAACAAATAAAGAATATCTTCTTGCAATATCTATTATTTTTTCTAGAACTTCTTTTTTAAATACAGCTCAAGTTGGATTATCCGGGTTAACAACCAAGATTCAAGCAATATTTGGATTATATTTTACTTTATTTTCTAGTTCTTCTAAATCTGGATTCCATCAATTATTTGGATCAAGAGAATATGTAATATGTTCAGATCAAGCATGATTTGCTTCGGCAGAACTGTGTGTTGAATAAGCTGGATTTGGTCAAATAACTCTGGCATCAAAGCTCAGGTTTGTATAAATTTTATTTATAGCATCTCAAAGTCAATTAAAAAAAATTATATCATCTTTTGATAAATTTTTTCTTCTATTTGCTATAAATTCTCTTGCTGTTTCAAGTCATTTTGTTGGACAATATCAATAAGTAGAATCTTTTTCACAAGCTTCTATTACTATTTTTTTCATCCATTCTGGAATAGATTCTCCTTTAGCAACAGGATCTCAAATATTTTCCCAAGTAATATTTACTCAATAAGATTTTATTTGATTTGCGAGTTCTACTATTTCTCTTATTTCATACTTAAGCTCTCTAGCTCAAGCTCAAACTAAATTTTTTCTCATCATAAAAATTATTAAATTTATTAATTAGTTTTTGATTATATGTTTTTTTTTAATATTGCAAAACAACTTATTATAAATATTTTTTATTTTTTACTTTACATTTTTCTAACATAAATACAATAAGCATATATATAATAAATTATAATTAAATTTTATGGAAGTTTCCTTATTAAATTCACTTTTATCTTTGATATTTTTATTAACAGCATCCTGTTTTACTTTTATTCTTTCTAAAAAGCTAAATTTTCCATATACTGTAATGCTTGTTTTAGTTTGAATTTTAATAATTCCTATAGTAAAAATAGGTCATTTTACATTTATCAGAGATTTTAAACTTACTCCTGATATGCTTTTTTTTATATTTTTACCAATTTTGATTTTTGAATCAGCTTATAACATAAATTATAAAGATTTACTAAAAAATATTGCTCCAGTATTTGCTCTTTCTGTAGTATGAATTTTGATTTCAATTGTTACAATATCTGTACTTATGTATTTTATTTTATGACTTATTTGAATAAATATTCCTTTAATTGTTTGTATTTTATTTTGAACAATTATTTCTGCTACAGATACTGTTGCTGTTTTATCTTTATTTAAATCAATATGAGCTCCTAAAAGATTTGTTTCTATTTTTGAGGGAGAAAGTCTTTTTAATGATTGAACTGCAATGGCTATATATACAGTTATTTTGGCTATAATAGTTGAAGGAAATAATTTAAATTTCTCTAATTTTTTAACTTGAAGTTGAACATTTTTATTAATGTTTTTGTGATGAATTTTATTTTGAATTTTTACATGAGTAATTTTTTCAAAAATAATTGCAAAAATAAAAAATAATGAATCTGTTGAAATAACATTAACTATGATACTAGCTCATTTAACTTTTATAATGGCTGAATTAATAAAAGATATAAATTTCTTCTGATATAATATTCAAATTTCCCGAGTAATAGCAACTGCTGTTGCTGGTATTGTAATGTGAAATTATGGTAGATATAAAATTAGTCCAAAAGTAGAAGAATATATGGAAAAATTTTGGTGATTTTTTGCTTTTATTGCAAATTCTCTAGTTTTTATACTACTTTGAATTATGTTATCTGACATAAAAATTGATTTATTTACTTGATTTATAATAATTTCTTGAGTAGCAATAATAGTTGAAATTATTTCAAGAGCTTTAAGTGTTTATATTCCCATCAATTTGGTAAATTATTTTTGATTAACAAAAAAAATCCCATTATCTTGGCAAAATATTTTTGCTTGGGCTAGTCCTAGATGAGCTTTATCAGTAATGATGCTGATAATGTTGCCTCAAAATATGGAAATAGCAACTTGGAATTTAGCTTATTCCGTAAATGATTTTTTAACACTTGTTACAATTTCAACTATAATTTTTAGTTTATTTGTAAAAGTTCCTAGTGTCCCTTTTTTAATGAAAAAATTAGATGTAAATTGATTAAATAGATTAGAAGAACTTGAACTTGAACAAGCTAAAATAATAATATTTTTAGAAGATATAAGAAAATTGGAAAGATCTTTTCATAGATGAAATATAAGAAAACAAGAATTTATAGAAATAAAAGCAAATTTTGAAATTCAAATAAATAAAACAAAAAATAATATAAAAAATATAATAAGAAATAATAAAAATAATTTAATTCAAAGAAGTATTTCTTTAAGTGCTTTGTGAATACAAAAAAAATACTTAATTGAACTTTTAACTTATAATGAAATAGATGAAAATAATTTTAAATATTTACTAATAAGAATAGAAGAAAAAATTAGAAAATTAGAAACTTCTGAAGATTATATAGTAAGTTTAGAAGATAATTATAAATACAATATTTTTGAAAAAATAACAAATTTCTTTAGAAATAAAACTGAAAATGATTCATTTATAAGAAATAGATCTAGATGAATTACTATAAAAAAAGCTATAAAAGAACTTCGTGAAATGAAAAAAGTAGATTTTTGATATGAAGATTTTTATTTTGATGAAATTATTTCAATTTATGAAAACTTTTATTCTAGTTTACCAAAAACAAATCCAAAAGATACTTATTTGGTTAAATTAGAAAATGATTTATTTAGAAAATCATTATTTAAAGTAAGTGAAAATACAGTAAATGATTTATATAATAAATGATTAATAACACCAAAATTATATGATGTATTTATAGAAAAATTTGAAATTTGAATAAATAAAGAAGTTATATAAAAAATCTTGAAAAATTTTTATATGAACCAACAAAAATGGAATGAAAATAAAAAATCATTCCATTTTTTATTTTCATTTAAACTCTAGCTTGATTTTTGCTTATTTTTAATTATTTTATAAGCAAATAATATTTATTAAGAAACAAAAAAATGAAAATTTCTTACAAAACACTAAAAAGATATTTACCTGCGCTTCCTATAGTAGAAGAAACAGCAAAAAAAATAGTTATGCATTTAGCTGAAGTAGAAGATATACATTCTGAAAGTAAATCATTTGAAAATATAGTCTATGGAACAATTAAAAAAGTAGAAATTCATGAAAATGCTGATTCTCTAAGAGTTTGTATGGTTGATGTTTGAGAAAATGAAGATTTGCAAATAGTTTGTGGATGATCAAATTTAGAAGTTTGACAAGCTGTTGCCGTAGCAAAAATTTGAGCTTCAGTTTTATGGCACTGAGTTTGAGAACCAGTTATTATGAAAAAAACAGCTATTAGATGAGCTGATAGTTTAGGGATGATTTGTGCTGCAGAAGAAATCTGACTTGAAAAAGAATTTCCTTCAAAAAGTGAAAAAGAAATTCTTGATTTATCATCTATAAAAACAAAAAATTGAACAAATTTAGCTGAAATTTTAAAAAAAGATGATGCTATTTTAGAAATTGATAACAAAGCTATAAATCATAGACCTGATATGTTTAGTCATATTTCACTTATTAGAGAACTTTCAACTATTTATAATTTAGAAAATAATCTAGAATATGAATTTAGAGATTTTTCAAAAGAAACAAAATTAGAAATAAAAAATCAAATTCCAAAAATAGTAAAAAGATATATGTGATTATCTCTTTCTTGATTAGAAAATACAGATTCCCCAAATCATATAATTGAAGTTTTAAATGCTAGCAATACAAGTTCAAAATGAATTTTGATTGATATTTCAAATTATAGTTTATATTTTTATGGGCAACCTATTCACTGTTTTGATGCTGATAAAATATCTTGAAGTATAGAAATAAGATTTGCAAAAACTGGAGAATATATAGAAGCTCTTGATGATAAGACTTATAAATTAGGTGAAAATGATATAGTTATAGCAGATAATGAAAAAATTCTTGCAATAGCTTGAATAATTGGTGGGAAATCTAGCGCGGTATCTAAATCTACAAAAAATATTATAATAGAAGCTCGATATTTTCCTCAAGAAATTCTTAGAAAATCTGGTAGAAATCTTTGAGTTAGAACTGATGCATTAAATGTTTTTGAAAAAGATATTCCTCTAGAAATGCCTTCTAGATGATTAAGTTTAGCTTTTTTAGAACTGAAAAAAATATTTCCGAATCTAAAAATAAATTGATGCAATGATATTTATGAAGAAAAACAAAAACAAGTAGAAGTAGATTTTGATATAAATTTTATAAATAATTTGATTTGAGCAAAATATAGTGAGATTGAGGCAATAGAAATTTTGAAGAAACTTTGAATTGAA
>JAQVPN010000005.1:17124-19266 GCA_028702055.1 Candidatus Altimarinota bacterium
TGATATTTATGAAGAAAAACAAAAACAAGTAGAAGTAGATTTTGATATAAATTTTATAAATAATTTGATTTGAGCAAAATATAGTGAGATTGAGGCAATAGAAATTTTGAAGAAACTTTGAATTGAAAATAAAAATTCTAAATTACAAATACCATTTTGGAGAAAAGATCTAAATTATAAAGCTGATATTGCTGAAGAAATATCTAGAATAAAATGATATGATAGCATAGAAACTACTATACCAAGAGTAAATTTATGAGCAGTAATTCAAACAGAAACTTATAAATTAAAAAATGATTCTAGAAATTTTTTCACTGGAAGATGATTTTTTGAAATGTATAATTATACTTTTGTAAATAAGAATTTAGCAGAAAAATGTAATATGAATATATCTAATTCTATTCCATTAAAAAATTATTTAAGTGAGGAAATGACTCATTTAAGACCAAGTTTAATTCCAAATTTACTTTTATCTATTGAATCAAATATTAGAGATACAAAAAAACTTGATATGTTTGAGTTTGAAAAAATATTCAATTTTGATAAAAATAAAAATATAATTGAAACTTATAGTTTAGCTTGAGTTTTTAAAGAAAACAAAAATATAGTTTATTATGATATTCAAAGCATTATTTCAGATTTCCTAAAAACTATTTGAGTTGATAAATTTTCTTTTGAAAATACTGATATTTCTCCTGATTTTGCACATAAATGAAGAGTTTCAAAAATAATAGCTAGATGAAAAGAAATCTGATTTGTATGAGAAATTCATCCAAGTATAGCTAAAAAATTTGATGTTGTTTGAGAAAAAATTGGATTTTTTGAAATAAATGCAGATATATTAAAAGAAATTTCTTATAATACTACAAAATATAAGGAAATTTCTAATTACCAAGAAAATAATTTTGATTTATCTTTTGTTGTATCAAAAGACACAAAATGATCTGAAATTAAGTTAACAATTGAAAAAACTGATAATTTAATAAAAAAAGTAGAACTTTTTGATATTTATGAAAATGCTGAAAAATTACCAGAAAAAAGAAGTTTATCATTCAAAATATATATCCAATCACTAGAATCTTCTCTTGATGATAATATAAAATGAGAACTTATTAAAAAAATCATAGAAAATGTATCAAAAAAAGGTTGAGTTTTAAGATAAAGAAAAACTTTACTTTACTTAATTTTTTATTACAATACAAAATTAGAAAAATTATTTAAACAATCAAAGGAGTAAATGAATAATTTTACAAAATTAAAATCTTAATTAAATTCCCTTTAAAAAAGGGTTTTTAATTGTTTATATTATTAACTTTTCCCATAAATATGGTAAAAAAGGATGACAAAAAAAGAGATGATTCAAATATTGAAGAAATAGATTTATCAAGTTTAAATATTCCAGAGGTTGAAATTGAAGAAATTGATATAAAGAAAGAAGTTTGATTTAATGATTTTGACGATTTTGATGAAGATTTTGATGAAGATGAAGATGATTTTGATTGAGAAGAATGAGAAAAAAAGAAAAAAGAGAAATGATTAAAAAAAATTCCTATAGATAGAGAAAATGACAAAAGAAGAATCTGAAAATGAATTCAAAAATTCATAGATGTTGAAGTAGAACAAAAATTTCTTGAATGAATGCCTGAAACTATTCAAGAATTAATGAGAAAATGAAAAAAAGAAGGTAAAATTACTCAAGATGAATTAATGTCTGCTCTTCCAAATGCTGAAGATGACCTAGATTTACTTGATGAAATTTATACAAGATTTTTACAATTAAAAATAGATATAGTTGATATTTTAGATAAAGATAATCTTTTTTCTATAGATTGACCAGATGAAAAAAAATTAGAAAAACACATAGTTGATTTATCAGAAATCAGTGACGATAGTATTAGAATGTACTTAAATGAAATAGGTAGAGTGCCTCTTTTAACTGGTGATGAAGAACTAGATTTATGAAGAAAAGTAAAAGCTTGAGATATGGAATCAAGAAAAAAGTTAGCTCGAGCAAATTTAAGACTTGTTGTATCAATTGCAAAAAAATATATGTGAAGAGGGCTTTGACTTCTTGATTTAATACAAGAATGAAATGTTTGACTTTTTAGAGCTGTTGATAAATTTGATCCTGATAAATGATTT
>JAQVPN010000082.1 GCA_028702055.1 Candidatus Altimarinota bacterium
TTAATATATGTTATTATTCAAAGTTTTTACAAAAGTTCTCATCTATTTTTAATGCAGTACCCGTATTTATAGAATTTAATATTTGATTTTTATTTTTAAAGTAAGAGACTACGCCTTGTCATCAATCAAAATTAAAATCAATGAAATTATCACCTGGAACTGGTCAAGTAAAATTAGGTAATGGAAATAAAATTGCATATCAATAAGAGTTTCATATTTTTTTTGTAAATTTCTCATTTAAAACTCATCCATTTATCATTTTAATATCTTCTTTTATATTTATATTTTGTTTGCTTTGATTTCAAAAAGCAATATAACCTACATTTATATCAAATCTCGAAAAAAATGCATATTTTCAAGAATTAAGATTAATTTCTTGCATATTATTTAACGTCCAATTGTAAATTTCATTCCAGTTCGCCCCCATTCAATTATAAAGTTTTTGTGATGTCTCTCATAAATTTGGTCATAGATTTCATCAATACCATCAGTTAATTAATCACTTATAATAAAAACCATCTTCATATAATTTTATAATTTTCCTTTTTATTTCATCATCCATTACTATTTTTTGTATTTCATTTTTATATTTTTCTCAACAATCTCAACTTTTTAATAATTTTAAAAATTCTTCAGATTTAATATACTCCTCATTCTTTATTTTATTTACATCTGATATATTTAAATTAAAATCAATATTATTTGTTGTAATATTAGAAATATTATTATTAATTGCAATAACTTTATTATTTAGTATTTGAAGAGTATTAATTCAAAATCAAAAAACTTTTGAAGAGTAAGTAACTCATCAGAATCAAATAATCATACTAATAATTAAAATTAAAATAGATTTTATTAATCTTCACATAATTTTTTCAGATTCAAATAATTCTGTTTTAATTACAAATATTAATAGATATATAATAATTCAAATAAATATATATAAAAAATACAAGTCAAAAATAAATGAACTAACTCATATTAAAAAAGGAATATAAAAAAAATCATGATATCTTTGAATATTGTATCTATTTATAATTTTATCAGTAGAATTACTTTTTCATATATTATTTACCATAATTATTTTTTTGTTTTTAATATTGTTATTGCTTCATCTAAAACTGAAACACTTTTTTCAGAAGTTCATTTAATTTGAGATAATTCTAACTTCATTTGTTCTATTTGAGATTGTAATTCTATAATTTTTTTATCTTGATTATTCACAATAGTTTCTGTATTTTTTATAATATTTGAATTTTCTTGAGAATTTCGTTTTAATGAAGAATTAGATGATATATCTTTTATATTAAAATTTATTATTCAATAACTTAAAAGAAGACAAATTATATATATAAACAAGATTTTAAAAAATTTTAAAATCTTGTTATTTGTTATAAAAGAATTTGTATTAACTATATAATAAATAATAAATAATATGAAAGATAATATAAATAAAATTATATTATCTTTCATTAATAATCAATATATAAGAAAAATTAGAGGCAATAATATTGCAACAATAAAAGATATAGGTTTTTCTTTTATTATATTAAAATTATTATATATTGTATTAAATATATTTTGTTTTTCTATATTATTTATAGTATCAGCCTGCTGATTTCAAATATAAAGAGTATCTTTATTTTCCATAATTTGTTTATTTAATAAGTAAAGTAATAAGAGATCAAATACTTCATCAAATTTTTAATAATTCTTGAAAAGTATTTCAAATATCCTTAGTATTTTCAGTTGTTTCTTTTAAAAGTTTTGCATATTTCTTATATGAATCAAATATATTTGATTTATTAGCATTTATAGAATCTTTTAATTCATTTCAAACTAAAATTATTTCATTAGTATTTTTTCATTCTTTAGTTAATTCCTTTTCAATATTATTTAATCATTCTAATATTTCAGTTTTTCTTTTTTCAATTTCTATACTCATTGAAAAAGTATTTCAAGAAATATTAAAATCTCAATTTAAATTCTCAATATTATTTATTTGAGATGCTTGTTGATTTCAAATTTGCATAATTATTATTTTAAAAAATAAGTATATAGATTGATTTTATCATATTCATAGATTTAATGCAAAAATAAGAATAGATAAAACAATTACAGAATTTTTATCTAAAAGAATGTATATCAATTAAGTAATTTAATAATTAATTGATATAGTAAAATGGTTATATTTGATTGAAAAGAATATTTTGATAGAAAAGATTATTATAAGATAATGCAGGAAGATATATTATTAAATAGAGAAATCTTAGTAAGAAGACTCCCACCAAAAAATAAAAAGAACCTAACAAATAAAATTGATAATTCTTTATTCATCTTAGAAGAAAATTATAATCAAGAGTACTGAATGAATTATCATTTTGTTCAACATTCATATAAGAATAATATAGTAAAAGAAGAAAATCTTATATGAGTAAGTACTATTTCTTTTGATATTGATATATGAGAAAATAAAGAGTGTAAAAGTAAAAGTGAATTTTATACAAGACTAAACATATTAAAGAAAAAGTATTGAATATATCCTCATCTTATAGTAAAAACTACTTGATGATATCATATATATTTTAATCTTTTAGAAACTTTTGAATATAAAATATATAAAAAAGCTATAGATAAAGTATATACATTTCTCATATCCGAATTATTATGAGACAAATGATTTAAATGGAAAATAAGTCAATTGAAAGTGATATGAAGTTATGATCGGTCTAACAAATATACAGACCCCGAACAAAATGGCATTAGCATAGAAAAATATAATAAACATAATAAATATACGTTAAAAGATCTATATAATCTTTATGAAAAAATTACATGAATTAAAAAAGATTTAATTGATGATGAGAAAAATGCTGAAAAAAGCAAAGAAAGAAATAGATCTTTTAGATATAAAATTAATGAATTGTGTCCTTATAAGGTAAGTAAGGACCTCTGAATATATGATAGTGACAGGAAATGTATAAAATGAGATAATTCTATAAAAATTTGGTATGATAAAAATATTGATAGATATTGTATAAAAGAACACAATTGATCGAAAATAGATTTATATCAAATTATTTTAAATCATTTTAAATGAGATTTTAAAGAATTAGTAAAATATATTTATAAAGAATATTCTATAAAATATAATAACGAAAGTAATTACTTTGAAATACCTAAAATAATATTAAAAGAAATATTATCCTGAGAATTTTTAATCGATTATGATATATTAAAAGAAGAATTTTGAGAAAATTATAAGGAACTTTTATCTAATATCTCTGTACTTAATTACTGAAAATTAAATTATAAAATACTATTTATACTTATAAATCTATTAACATTTTATAATAAAGAAACTAAAAATATAATATTAAAAGATATAAATATTTTTGATATTTTTAGAAGTTCTAATGAAAAAAAAGATAATCTATATGTTAATAAACAAGAATATATTTTATATTTTAAAATCATGAAATCTTTATATATTAATTTAGAAAATTTTAATACTAATCAAAGAAATATAAATAAAATTTATTTAATTGATGATTTTACAGATAAATGAAATAATAAATATGATATAAAGATTCTGAATAAAATGTTATCTAAATGATATATCCATAAACTTAAAAATATTCCTGCATATATCCCTAATAATATATTCAAATTAGATAAAAAAATAATGTGAGCATTTATTTTATTCCTAATAAAATCAGAAATAGAAAATATAAAACAAAAATCTATAAAATATGAAGATATATATAAAACTATAAATAAATCATACAATGATAAATATTTAAGAAAAATTAAAAGCGAAGTTAAAAATATCTTTAAAGAAATTAAAAAAAATATAAGAATTAATTATCGCTTATACTTAGAAAAAAATGAAGTAATCATAGAAAAAGAATAATCTAAAAAAGTTAGTACATATACATATCCAAATCTAAAAAAGTTAGTACAAAATATAATATTTTATAGTATTAGAATAACAATTTAAAAACATAATAATAAACTATGGAAGAATAATATAATAGAAGATAGAAAATTATATTATTCTTTAATTATTATATTTTATAATCTACTATTAAAATATATTTTTTGAAATTTTAACTTTTTAAATAGTATAAAATATAAAAAACTATTTATATTATTTAAAATAAGAATATGTCAGAATCAAAAACAGCATTTATTTATATAAGAAGAAGTTCGGAAAAGAATAAACTTACTTCTATTTCTATTGATAAACAAATCGAAGAAACACAGAAAGAGTGTATAAAAAAATGATTTAAAATATTAAATATATTTATTGATAATAAATCCCGATTTATTGCTTGAAAAAGAGATAATTTTGATAAAATGTTAAAAGATTTAAGGGAAAGAAATATAAAAGGTAAAGGTGAAAAAGTTGATTATATAGTTGTCTATATGGCATCCAGATTATCTCGTAACTATTTAGAAGCAAGTATTATCTCTGAATTAGTTCTGAGTTGAAATATAAATATAGTTTCTATAAAAGAATGAATAGATTGTTCTAATTTAAAGTGAAAAAAATCTGCTATTTCTATAATGAATGAAGCAGTATTTGATAATATTGAAAAATCTATTGAATGAGTAAGAAATATGAATGAACGATATAAAAGATGATATTTACCGAAGCAATTACCTATTTGATATAAGCAAATTTGATATTGAGACAAAAGAAAATATGTTACTGATACAGAAAATGATACTGATAAAAATGTAATAAAAATATTTGAGTTATATTCTACTTGAAAATATTCTTATAAATCTTTGAGTAATAAATTAAAAAATGAGTGAGTAATTAGAAATCAAA
>JAQVPN010000083.1 GCA_028702055.1 Candidatus Altimarinota bacterium
AATACAAAAACAAAATTTTCTTGGAGAAAAAAATGAAAAAAACTACTTATAAAATTGTAATTTGCTTTTCTACCACTGGTGGTAGAGACACATTAGCCTTTGTAAGAGCGTAAAACACCTGGACCTTCGGGTCCTTTTTTGTTTTATTATTTATATTTAATTTATTTTATCAAATATAAATTTGATTTTTACAAGTTTTATCTATAATATGCGAGTTATTTTATATATATGGACTCATAGCTCAGTTGGTAGAGCAAATCCCTCTTAAGGATGAGGTCGTGGGATCGTGACCCACTGAGTCCACCATTAATGAATAACACCTTAAACTTTTCTTTTAAAAGTTTAATAAAAGCAAAGTCTCATCAATCAGTAGGTTTAAAATCTTCTGATCTAAGAGTTTCTGAAAACTCTACTTGGTAATTACTAAGTAGAGTTTTTTCTTTGTTATACTCTCTTAATACATATCATTCTCTATTTTCATCTAAATATTTGTCAAAATCAAATTCTCATGGATAAACATTTAAAATAATTCTAATAGGTTTAGATTTATCTTTTGGTACGATTACTTTATCAACCATAATATCAATTATTTGTTTTAAATCTTCATAACTAGAATTATTAAAATACTCCAAAGCAAAACTATGCAATTCTTTTGTATATTTTTCTACATCTCAATCAAGTAATCATTGTTTATATTGGTTATAAACTAATTCATATTCATTATGAATCATATCTTTATATTTTTCAATTCATGATTTTACTTCATTCTGAATTTCTTTTAATTTTTCTTTTGTAATCATTCAGTCAAGAGTTAAATCCAAAGCTCTTTTTTCTTTTTCTTCTAATTTATGAATTTCATATCTATATTGCTCTATAATATTTGTTTTATCTGTTGTTGCTTCTGAATCTAATCAATATTCAATTCTAAATTTATTGTAATCTAAAAAGAAATCTCTTAAAGTATCAATAACAAGAGTATCTATTTTGAGACCTGATATTGAGTTATTACATCTTCTATCTTCTGAAGATTTTCTTTTGTCACTCATGCTACATTTATAATTTACGAGTTTGTTTTTATTTTTACTTCAACTATATCAAACAAAATTTCTTAAATCAGGCTGACAATCGCAAAATAACTTACTTTTTAATAAGTAAGTTCTAGTACTTCATTTTGTTGCATGATTTCTATTTATTTTTCTTTTTTCTTCTACCTTTTTTGCTAGAGTTTTTGTGTAAATTTTAGGTATCTGAATTGTTATTATTTCATCTTCACTTCTTTTTCATACAATAGTTGATTTATCTCAAACTTTTTTATATTGAGTTGCAAAAGCTTTATATTCTCATGTATAGTATTTTTCTACATTTGTAAGTATTCTTTCAACTGCTGAAAATCCCCAAAAAGTTACTGCATTTTTTCTTCTTTCTGAAACTCATTTTTGAGTTGCAGAGTCTTTTTCGCTCATTGAAGGAGGTAATATTTTATTTTCATTTAAATAATCAACTATTTTTGTAATTGATTTGTTTTCATTTAAATATAAATCAACCACCATTTTTATAATCTTTACTTCAGGATTATATAATTCTAAGAATCCTTCTTTATTTTTAGTATATCAATATGGAACTTGTGTAGTCCATTTTCAAGCTTGTGATTTTTGTCTTCTTCATGAATAGGTCCTTTTAAAGATCATAGATTTCTCAAATTGTGCAAAAGCTACCAGATTGTTACCTAGCATATCACTTATATCTGAATCTAATGAAAGAGTTTCTTCTGAATAAAAGATTTTTAATCAAAATTTATATAAAGTATTAAGTATTTGATTATAAATATAAACATCTCTAGCAACCCTATCTCTTCTCAAAACAATAATACAATCAAATTTTTCTTTTTTAATAAGATCAAAAATTTGTCATAATTTTGGTCTATCAAAAAAAGCTCATGAATATGATTCTTGAAAAATATGTTCTTCACTTACTGAAATTCAATTACTTTTAGCAAACTTTAAACAACTATCTAATTGATAATCAAGCGAAACTCCATTTTTTGATTGATCATCTGTTGATACCCTATTATAGATTATTCATTTTAGTGTTGAAGTCATAATTTTAACTTGATATTTTAAATAAAAAAAGTATATTTAGTAAGCAAATATTACTATCAAGATAATACTAATTTATGAAAAAAAGTCAAAAAAATATTTTAGCTGAAAATATAAAGAGATTAAGAAAACAACACGAATTAACACAAGAAGAATTAGCTAGAAAGGCTGATATAGCTTATACAAGTCTCACAAAAATTGAGATTTGAGTTATAAAAGATCCTTCAGTTTATACAGTTGCAAAAATTGCAAAAGCATTTGATGTAACAATTGAAAGTTTATTAGTTAATGAATAATAAATAATGCATACAGATACTAAATTTTTTACAAATAGTGAAAATAATACTTTATATGATAGATTCAATGCAACACTATCACATAATACTCAGTTTTTTGATGTTTTAGTTTGATATTTTAGATCAAGCTGATTTTTTAAACTTTACAAATCACTAGAAGATATCGAAAAAATTAGAATTCTAGTTTGATTAAATGTTGATAGAAAAAGTTTTGAAATGATTGAACAAGTGAAAAAATCAAAAGATGAAGCTAAAGAAAATTATCTATATTGTGTAGAAAAAGAATTTGAATCTACAGATGATAAAAAAGAAATTGAAGAATGAGTTTTAAAATTTATTGAGTTTATTGAATCATGAAAACTTGAAATAAGAGTTTATCCAAAAGCTGATATTCATGCAAAAGTTTATATAATAAGAAAAGACCAAGTTAAAAGTCCTGATTATTTTTGAAGTGTAATAACATGATCATCAAATTTTTCAATAAACTGACTTTTAGATAATCTTGAATTTAATGTTGAATTAAAAGATACTCCTGATGTAAAATATGCATTAGAGAGTTTTGAGGAACTTTGGAAAGACTGAGTAGATGTAAGTGCTGAATATGTAGATACTGTAAAAACAAAGACTTGGTTAAATTCTGATATTACACCATATGATTTATATTTAAAATTCTTGTATGAATATTTTAATATAAGAATAAATGATGATAAAAAAGAACTGTTTTATACTCTTCCAAAATGATTTAAAGAATTAGAATATCAAAAAGATGCTGTAAAAGAAGCATTGATTAAACTAGATACTTATAACTGATTTTTCTTGGCTGATGTAGTTTGACTTTGAAAAACATACATTGCCGCCTTAATTTGACAACAATTAAAATGAAACATTTTAATAATATGTCCTCCTCATCTTCAAGATTATTGGTATGATACATTTCAAGATTTTAAAGTTCCTTGTCATGTAGAGTCTTTATGACAATTAAATAAAATAAAAGATAAATGACATGATAGATATGATTATGTATTTATAGATGAATGACATAGATTTAGAAATAATGATACAATTAATTATGAATTATTAAGAAGTATTTGTATAAATAAAAAAATAATAATTATATCAGCTACTCCATATAACAATAACTTTGATGATTTAAAAAACTTAATATCTCTTTTTCAAGTTCCAAGAGATAGTAATATTCCTCATTTAAAAAATATAGATCAATTTTTTAATAATATAAAAACTGAACTAAGAAGAATTGATAGAAAAGAGAATTTTTCAGAATATAAAGAAAAATTAAAAGAATGTTCAAAGAAAATAAGAGAAAGGCTTCTTAAATACATAATGATAAGAAGAACTAGATCAGAGATAATGAAATATTTCTCAGATGATATAAAAAATCAATCATTAACATTTCCAGAGGTAAACACTCCTATAAAATGATTATATCAATTCGATGAAAAAATTAATAGTCTATTTGATGATACTATTAGTCAAATAAAAGAACTTAAGTATGCAAGATACAAACCAGCTTACTATTTAGAATCAGGAGCATCTCAATTTGAAGAAGCACAACAAAAATGATTGGCTTGAATCGTAAAAACTTGATTAGTAAAAAGATTAGATTCAAGTTTTCATGCTTTTAAAATGTCCTTAACTAGAATGGTTGAAAGTTATGAAAATTTTATAAATATGTATGAAAAATGAGATATTTATATTTCAAAAAAAGTAGATGTTTATGATTTAATTGATTCTGATCTTGAATGAATTTTAGAAGAGATGGTTGATGATAAAAATAATGATATAGTAAAATATTCAAAAAAAGATTTTAAATGAGATTTCTTATCAGATTTAAAAAATGATTATGAAATTTTAAAAGATTTATTAAATAAATGGTCAAATATAAAAAATGATCCAAAAATTGATAAATTAAAATCTTATTTAAGTACTGAACTACATAATAAAAAAATAATTATATTTACTGAAAGTAAAGAAACAGCATTTTACTTGGAAGATGAATTAAAGAATATTTACTGAAATAAAGTATTTGCATATAGTTGATGATCTGATGAAGCTGAAAAACAAAAGATCAAAAGAAGTTATGATCCTAGTAATAAAAATCCTGAAGATTTAATAGATATACTTATTACTACTGATGTACTTGCTGAATGAATAAACCTACATAGATCAGATACCATAATAAATTATGATATACCTTGGAATCCAACTCGTGTTATTCAAAGAATATGAAGAATAAATAGGGTTTGAACTAAACATAAGGAAATTTTTATTTATAACTTTTTTCCAACTGAAGAATCAAATGATGAAATTGCATTAGAACAAAATGTGCTTTCAAAAATGGAAGCATTTGTATGACTTCTTTGAGAAGATTCAGCAAATTTATCTGAAGAAGAAGATATTGAAGT
>JAQVPN010000084.1 GCA_028702055.1 Candidatus Altimarinota bacterium
AATAGTATTTTCTTAAATAATTTATTTTTTATCTTCATAGAGCTAAAAAATTATTAAAATAAAAGATAGATAAACTATCAAATTATTATTATATTTATAGCATCTTAAATTTACCTTAAATTTTGGATATGAAAATATTTTTTATGTTAAAAACTAAAATTAAGAGAAATTGCAATCAAAAAAAAACAGAAGTTTTTAAAACTTCTGTTTAATATTTATTATTTATTGGCTGGGATGGTAGGATTCGAACCTACGAATGGCGGAGTCAAAGTCCGCTGCCTTACCACTTGGCGACATCCCAATAAAATTTGTTAGCCCGAGAAATATATAAAAAAAAGAGAAAAAGTCAAAATATTTTGTCATTTTTTTGCAAAAATGTAATTTTTCTGATAAAATTTATAAGAATTTAATTTAATAAATTATAAAAATATGCCAGAATCTATAGGAGAGATAGAACTTAAGAAAAAAGAAGCTTTAGAAAAAAAGATATGAAAACCTATGTTTGATAGTATTTTTTCTGGACTTGATCCAGATTTAGAATCAGAAATTTTAAAAAGAATAGATGAAAATTCTCAAATTACGATAGACAATTTGAAAGATCTTATGAGAGATATGAAAAGAAGCAAAAATAGAAAAGATCAAACAGAAGAATTACTTAAATCAGGAACAGTAAAACAAAAAGAGATAATGAAAGATAAAAATATAGAATCTATTGAAGCATCAAAATTACTTAATATAGAAAATGAAAAATCTTGATTTATTTCAAAAACTTTTGCTTATAAACAAACAAAAGATGAGAGATGAGATATTATAGAAACTCCACTTGATGTGGCTGATATAAAAGAAAATGATAAAATTAAAGTAGATTTTGGTAAAAATAATTCAGCAAATTATAGAATTTGAGCTTGAGATTTATTGCCAACAAATGTAAAAGTAGTAAAAATTAAAGATCAAAATTGAAATGAAAGAGTTTGAGTAAGAAGTATATGAACAAAATCATCATGAATTACTAAGGTTGGTTATTATGATAAATGATGATATATTCCAGTTTTTTCTGGTTATACTATAGAAATTCCTTCTCTTGAAGAACAAGAAAAAATAATATCTGATTTATCAAAAGATGTAGAACTTTCAACTGACGAAAATAAAGAAAAAGAAGTAAAAACAGCCTCAATTCAAGATACTATAAAAGATGAAGAAAGAGAAGAAAAAATCAGAAAATTTACGATAGAAGAAAATAAACCTTATATGGAAAATGCAAAATCACTTGCATTACAAATTGAAAAAGTTTATTGAATTCCATGGCAGGTTACAGTTTGACAATCAAGTTTAGAATCATGATGGGGAAGAAGTTGATTATCTGCAAAATTTAATAATTATTTCTGAATTAAATCATTTTGAAAATGAAATAGTGTTTCTTTAGCAACAAATGAATATGAAAATTGAAATAAGATAACGATTAAAGATGGATTTAGAGTATATAGTGATATGAAAGAATCATTTATAGATTATGCAAAATTTTTAACTCATAATCCTAGATATTTTGAAGCTTTCAAATATTGATATAATTTAGATGAAAAACCTTCATATTATCCAAGTGATTATATTTGATATGATCCAGAAAAATTTATTGATAAAATTGCGAAAGCTTGATATGCAACAGATCCAAGTTATGCAAGTAATGTTATAAATACTTGGAAAAAATTTGATTGATTAGAAAAAAATGTAGCATAAAAACAAAAAAAGATTTCAATTTGAAATCTTTTTTTGTTTTTAAATAGTTTTTAGTTATTATTAAAAAAATATAAAATTAAATAATTTTTATGCAAGATTTTGTTATAATTGGTTGATGACGAGCGGGACTTTTTTCTTCTATTTTTGCTCCTAAAAATGCTAAAAAATTGATTTTAGAAAAAACTGATAAACTTGGAACAAAAGTTTTGTTATCTTGATGAGAAAGAGCAAATCTGACAAATATAGATATTGAGGCTACAAGAGATTATTTTGGACAAAATAAAAAAGCTATGATTTCTATATTGAGGAAATTTTCTCAGTATGATACTATAAGTTTTTTTGCAAGATTTTGAATTAAAACAATTGAAGAAGATAGATGAAGAATCATCTTAGAATCAGGAAATTCTCGTGAATTACTTGATTTTTTGACTAAAAAATCAAAGGGAAATAATACTCAAATTAAGACTAACTTTGAAGTAATAGATATTATAAAAAAAGAAGATTTTTTTGAAATAATTTGAAAATCTAACGAAAAAATCCAAAGTAAAAAAGTTTTAATTCGAGCTTGATGACAATCTTTCTCTCAAACTTGAACTACTTGAGATTCATATAATTTTGCTTCGAAATTTGGTTTAAAATTAGCTATTCCTTATAGAGCATTATCTGCTTTTGCAACTAAAAAAAATTTATCAGATATTTCTTGAGTTTCACTAGATTTAAGTATGACTTTGTTTGATAAATTAAAGAATAAAAATATTTATATTGAATTTTGACCATTTTTATTCACACATTTTTGAGTTTCTGGACCTATAGTTTTTAATTCTTCAGTTTCTATTTGAGAATATTTAAATAAATTAAATTTAAAAGAAGAAGAATTTGAAAAATATATGCTTGATAATATAGCCTTAAAATTAGAATTTAATTTAGAAAAAACACCAAAAAGAATAATCCAATTTTTTGAATTAAATCCTGAAAAACTAGAAATTATTTTAGATTTACAAAACTGGAGATCTTGGAAAGAAGCCAAACTTACTTGAGGATGAGTTTTACTTGATGAACTATCAAATAATTTAGAATCAAAGAAAAATTCATGATTATATTTTGCATGAGAAGCTTTAGATTTATCAGGTAAAACCGGGTGATTTAATTTACAATTGGCTTGGAGTACTTGATATATAGTTGGAACTTCTATTTAAGCTTTTGACTTATCTAAAAAATTTGTATAATAAAAATAATAATAATTATTTATTTAAACCTCTATAGAAATGAAAAACTTAAAAAAACTTATAAGTCTAGATAATCCAATAAGAATGATTTATCATAAAATAAAAGCTATAATTGCAGCCTATTATTATGGATTTCCAGCTTCAGATATGATTGTAATCTGAATAACTTGAACAAATGGGAAAACTACAACTACAAATATAGTTGCTAGAGCTTTGAGGGAAGCTTGAGAAAGAGTTTTTATGTTTTCTACTATAAACTATATGATAAATTGAGTGGAATATGTAAATAATTTTAAAATGACTACTCCAAGTCCATTTTTACTTCAAAAACTTTTAAAAGAAGCTAAAGATGCTTGATGCAAATATGCAGTTATAGAAACTTCAAGTCATTCTCTTTTTTATTCTAGAGTTTGGTGAATAGATTATGATATTGCTGTTTTAACAAATGTAACTCAAGATCATCTAGATTTACACGGAACCATGGAAAATTATGTGAAAACAAAATTAGAATTATTTAGAAATCTTATAAGATTTAAAAGAAAACAATGAATCAAAAAAACAGCTATTATAAATTATGATTCAGCTTACAAAGATTTATTTTTAAACGAAACTTATGATTCGCTTTATACTTATTGATCAGATTTAAAAGTAGATTTGAGAGCTGAAAATATAGAAAATAAATTTGATTGAACAAGTTTTTCTATAAGAATAGCTTGAAATGAAATATCTATAAATACCCGTTTAAGATGAGATTTCAATATTTATAATATAATGGCAGCTATTTGAGTTTTATTGTCTTTGGCAATACAACCAAAAGTTATAGAGAAAGCTATATCAAATATAACTTTTATAGCTTGAAGATTGGAAGAGGTTGAAAATATTGAAGGAATTAAAATATTTGTTGATTATGCACATACCGCAGATGCACTAGAAAATGTACTTCAAACTATTAGAAAAATAGAATGAATAAATAAAATTATTACAGTTTTCTGAGCAACTTGAGATAGAGATAAAACAAAAAGACCAATTATGTGAAAAGTAGTTTCTGATTTATCAGATGTAGTTATTCTTACTCAAGACGATGATTATAGTGAAAAAACAGAAGATATAATAGATGATGTTAGGCCAGGAATTGATAGAAAAGAATGAGAAGATTTTTGGATTATTACAGATAGAGAAAATGCTATTAAGACAGCAATTATTATGCGAAAACCAGGAGATGTTGTTTTAGTCGCAGGGAAGTGAGATGAACATTTAATGATAACAAATCAGTGACCTATAATTTGGCATGATAAAGATATTATTTGAAAAATATTAAATGAAATAGATGAAAATAAAATAGTTTAATAAAAAAATTTTTTAAATATTTTTGACTAAAGTGTTTTAAATTCTATAATGTATAAAAATTTAATTAATTAATAATTTATTTATGGCTGAATTAAATATGACAAATGAGGAAGTAGATTCTATTGTTTTAGAATTATTGAAATTGCATGATGAAGATGTTGAATTTGAAGAGAATGTATTTTTAGATTTGTTAAAACATAGTTTGTCATTAAATACTTTTGAAAAAAAGAGGGTAATAGATGCTATGCCAACACTTTCTCAATTTCAAGTAGATGAACTTCAAAAAGTATTTTTAGAAGAAAGAGAAAAATTTAAAGAATTAGCTTGAGAACATCCTGATGATATAAAAAAACTTGTTGCAAAACAACAACAAGAATGGCTTCAATTAGGAGATATTTATAAAACAGAAAAAGAAAAAG
>JAQVPN010000085.1 GCA_028702055.1 Candidatus Altimarinota bacterium
ATCTTATTCAACTTGATCAACTCGTGATTTTTTACTTTGAAATCCTTCCGCTACTTTAGCTCGTATATGAGAAAATCAATTAAAACTTTATTCACAAAATATTCCAAAGATTTTAATTTGAGATTACATAAAATTAGTATTTGATAAGAATTTAGATAAATCTTTAAGAGCTCTTATTATTTTATCAATAATTCTATTTTTATTTTCTTTTATAGCTTGATTATACTATTTTATAAAAAATAAAAAAAATACTTTCGTGATTGTATTTCTATCTTTTTTTGTAACAGCTTCGTTTTTCTTTACTATATTTTTTGTGCTGGATAGATATTTTATAATATTTTTACCACTTGCTTTTACATTTTCAGCATATGCTCTTCAAAATTTTAAAAAGAAATATCATCAGTTTATTTTGTATATTTTATTTATAATTATAAATATTTTTTGACTAAATGTTTTTTATAATGAAACTAAAGCTCGAGATGAAAATTATCAAATCAAAAAAACAGCTTGAGTTTGGCTTAAAGAAAATTATAAAAAATCAGATTTAAAAATAATGGAAAGATGGCCAATAGTTACTTATTATGCCTGAAGTCAGGAAAGATGGCTAACTCCATATACTCCTAATTTACCAGATATTGTAAAATATGCTAAATACAATAATATAGATTTACTAGTCGTAGATTCTCTTGATTTTGCCACTTATAGACCATGATTAAAGACTTTACTTGATGGAAAAGAAACTTATTTTGGAATAGAAAAAGTTAAAGAATTTCAAGACTTCGATAAAAAAGTAATAATTTATAAGTTTAAATAGAAAAATTTGTAATAGATAAATATTATATTAAAATAAAGTAAATATTTTATTTTTTACTTAATTGTTTTATGAAACTACAAATAAAAAAGGCTTTTACTCTTGTAGAACTAATCATAGTAATAACTATTTTAGCAATACTTGCTACTATTGGTTTTATATCATTTCAATCATATACTCGTGATGCTAGAGATAGTAATAGAATTACTACTCTTGATGAAGTAAGTAAATGAATACAACTATTTAATGCAAAAAATACTGAACTTCCTCTTCCTGATAATACAACACTACAATTAAATGCTATGTGAGAGATTATATGATATAGATGAACTATAGATAAAAGTCTATCTAATCTAGTTAAAATGACTTCTACTCCTATAGATCCTCTTTCTAAATCTAGTTTAGCTTATTGAGTAGATTATACTAGAAAAAAATATCAACTAGCCGTTGTTTTAGAATCAGAATTATCTAGTAATAATTTAATAAATAATACTTATGCTGATACTCTATATAAAGCTAAAGTAATTTGAAATTATTCAGGAACTCTTAATTTTTCTACTTGATGAACAGAATATACGGCAAATTTACCTAGTTTAATTTATAACTATAGCTGATCTCTTAATTCCACTTGAATCACTAATATAGATATAAATACAGATAAAAGTAAAATTTATTATGTTGTTAATAATTGAAAAAATTTTCCTTATTCTCTTGATTGATGAAGTATTAATAATGAAATATTATTAGGAACTGTTTATAAAGCTAATACTATTCCTCTACCTCCTCAATGAGAGTTTTTTGATAGTATTTGGAATACAACTTATATAACTTGATCAGTAACAGCAAATAATCAAATTAAACTACCATTAGTATCAAATTGAACTTATAATTTTATTATTGATTGGGGTGATGGAAATACAAATACTATTACTTCTCGGAATCAAGCGGAAACTACTCACACTTATGCTATACAATGACAAAAAGAAATAAAAATAAAATGAATTATAAAATGATGGGTATTTAATTATTGATGAGATAAAACAAAATTACTTGAAATAAAATCTTGGTGACCTCTTAATTTATGAAACAATTGAAATTATTTTTATTGAGCATCAAATATGGTACTAACAAATGTTAGTGATGTTCTTGATTTGAGTGGTACTACAAATATGCAAAGTGCTTTTTCAAGTTGTAGTTGAATAACTATTGTTCCTTATATGAATTTATGGGATACATCTAAAGTAACTAATATGATACGATTATTTAATTTTGATTTTTTATTTAATCAAAATATTAATGATTGGGATACATCAAAAGTAACAACAATGAATTTGATGTTTAATAATGCAACAAGTTTTAATCAACCATTGAATAATTGGGATGTTTCAAGTGTAACTGATATGAAACAAATGTTTAATAATGCAACAAATTTTAATCAACCATTGAATAATTGGAATGTTTCAAATGTAAAATATATGGATTATATGTTTGAAAGTAATAATTTTGATCAACCATTAAATAATTGGAATGTTTCAAATTTATTATCTATAAGTTATATGTTTGCTTATAATAAATTTTTTAATCAACCATTAAATAATTGGAATGTTTCAAATGTAACTAATTTTGTATGAATGTTTTTTAATACTAGCTTTAATCAACCATTAAATAATTGGAATACATCATCTTGAACAGATATGTCTTATATGTTTTCATGAACCCCATTTAATCAACCATTGAATAATTGGAACGTTTCAAATGTAACTAATTTTGTATGAATGTTTTCTTGACGTTTTAATAGTTGATGAGATTGTTTTTTTAATCAAGATATTTCAATGTGGAATGTTTCAAAAGCCAATGATATGAGATATATGTTTTTTTATGCAACAAGATTTAATCAAAATCTTTCATCTTGGATAGTTAATCCAAATGTAACTAATTGTATATCATTCTCAACTAGTACTACTGCTTGGACTCTTGCAAAACCTGGATTTACTAGTTGTACTCCTTAAAGTAATAATTTATAAATTTACGAAATAATGTCAGTTTTTAAGTCAAAGTGAATTATATTAAAATATAAATTTTTAAATCAAAAATGAGAAATCCTTTATGATATTTTTTCGCTTGATTATGGTAAAATTCAGGCTATAAAAAAATCTAGTAAAAAAGAAAAAATTTTAGATTTATGAAATTTAATAGATTTTGAAATAGAAACTAGTTTAGGTTCTAATATAAATAAAATCAGAAATATAAAAATAATAAATACATTTTATTACTTAGAGACTAATTTCAATATTATCAATATTTATCTAGAAATAATAAATTTAATTTCAAAAAATACTCCAGAGTGAATTATTATAAAAGAAATATATGATGTTTTATTTATTATAAACACTTTTAAAAATATAGATTATACTAAATTAGTTTTATCAAAATTAAAAATATTTTCTATTTTTTGAAATCTAAATTTAGAAAATAAAGATTTAATTGTTTCTAAAATACTTAATTTTATTTCAAAAAATAATATAGAAAAAATTTTTTTACTTACTTGAATTGATGAAAAAATATTACAAAATTTAGAAAAAATAAAATAAAAAGAGATTTTTTAATCTCTTTTTAATGTTAATTTACATTCATCGTATTCTCAATATTTTTTGTAAAAAGCAGCTTCATCTCAGTATGGAACAAAATTATTGTGATGATTAGGTGCTATAAAATTTGGATCTTTTTCGTGCTGTATTCAACACCAATATTTTTCTGTTTCTCGGGCGATTTCTCTGACATAATTTATAAGTCAATTTCAGTATTCACAATACATACAATTAAATTTTTGAAACGGAGTTAAATAATGAAGTTTATGTCTATCAAATTTTATATATTTTTTTCTGTCTATAATTTCAAGTCAATATAAAGGGAAACAAATTCTATGATAAATTTCTGTAATTATATCTAAAATAATAAATCATATAAAAACAGAATATATAAAAGGACTAGAAATTAAATGGTTTAAATATCTTGATTTTGTATATTTTAATGCTTCCATAAAATACTATTAAAAATATAAATTTACATATTTTATAATGATTTTTAAATTATTTTCAAATTTTTGTTTATAAATTATAAAAAAGAATTAAGTAAAGTAAATATATACAAACTTGATTTTTATTGCATTCTAAATAAAATGATTTCTTATATTTTTGTTTTTTATTTATTACGATGAAAGAAACAGTATCATCTTTACTTTTGCGAGCTAATTTAGCACTATGAAATCCTAATCCTTTGAATAATTCTGTTAATGATATTTCTGTTACATCTTCTTATAAAGTTTCAAATGTACTAGAAATTTCAAATATATTCTCTAATTTAGAAAATGAATTAAAAGAATATAATCTTTCTGAAAAAGAATTAACGGCTATAAAAAATGTTTTGTCAGATAAAAAATTTCAAAACAAATTTTATGAAATTATAAAAGAAGAAAAATCATATAAATTTGATGAAATCTTATTAATACTATTATTATTTTTTGCAGGTATTTGATGATATATTTATAAAAATAATAAATCAAATTATAAAAACTTGATTAAAAGTAAAACAAATGAAGATTATGAAAAACATATAGCAAGACTTACTGATGCATTAAATTTATTTTCATTTCCAGTTGTTAAATATTCAAATGATTGAAAACCTGAAATTTGGAATAAAAAAATGGCTGATGAAACTTGATATACTCATGAAGAAGTCCTTAAATATTTTGAAGAAAATTGAGAAGTCATGACACTTCTTTATAAGTGAGAAGATTTAGAAATTGTAAATAAATACTTGAAATCAATAGAAAATACTTGAGAATGATATGAATGAATTGCTTTTACTATGACAACTAAATCTTGAGAAAAAA
>JAQVPN010000086.1 GCA_028702055.1 Candidatus Altimarinota bacterium
CTGAAAAATATGTAAACACAAATAAGCTAATATTTGAAAATTTAATAATTTGAAAATATCAATTTGAAGATGAAAATAAAGACTTTCTAGTAAAAAATGAAGTGATAAATAATAATTGATATTTAACTCGAATATCAAAATTTGTTTTATTAAATTTATTAAAATTAAGTGAAATTCAAAAAGATGGAGATTTTTATAATCAATCTATATATAATTTATTGTCTTTAGCATCAATAAAAAAAGCTACAATAAAAAAGGAAAATAAAGAATATAAAGCTATACTATATTGATTTACTTTAATATATAAAAATATAAAAAAAGAATGAAAAAATAGTGAATATATTAAAATTTTTCCAATTTGAGATTTAAGTGAGGCTAAAAATAAGTTTAGTTTTAGACTATTAAAAAATTATTTTAAACTATCAAGATATGAAAAATATATATACAGATGAATTCCTATTTCATTTATTAATTCGGAAAATATTAATAAAAACAAAACTGATTTAATGCTTTATTTACATAGTTTATATATAAAAAAAACAGAAAATATTTCAGTTGAAAATCTCTTAAAAAAATTTTGATGAAAAACATTTACAACAAATAAAAGTAAAGCTAAAAAAGTATTATTTGAATATATAGAAATATATAAAAATATTATGTCTAAGTGAAAAAGAAAAGTTACATTATCATCAAAAAGTATATCTTTTGTCTAAAAAAAGGTAGAAAAAAAGTTATATTTCACATAAAAAGGGTAGAAAAAAAGTTATATTTAAAATATAACTTTTTCCTTTAAAGTAAATAAAAATATAAAATAGTAAAATCCCAATATATAAAAGGAAGGGGGATAATATTAATATTCGTAAAATATCAATATTTATATTATTATTTATATAAGTTTATAATACTTCATTTATCAATTAATAATCAAGATGTAATATTTTCTCAGTTTATATTAATTTTAGTAATTTTTTTATTTATAATTTTTATAAAAGTATCTAAATCGTATGTACTATTAAGATTATTAATTTTACTTCCATCTTCAAAAACAATATTAATATTACCTTTCGCATCATAGTACTTATTTTCCGCATATGTATCAACTTCAGAAAATGATAATATTTTATCCCTTGGATTTATAAAAAGATAAATATTATTTCAATTTTTATTTTCTCACATATATATAAAGTCTATTGGTGCTGTATTTATATAAACATCATAATCTCATCACTCTTGATATATAACACTTAAAGCGGGAAAAACATTGTAAATATTTCAATATTTTAATATTCATTTAGTTTTATAATCGTAATCAATAAAAAGATTATATCAAATTAACTTATTTTCAGTGTTTCTAATCTCTCATACAGATTTTATTAACAATTTATTATTTAATTGACTATTAAGGTTAATTTTATGTAAAAAATTATAAACTAATTTATTATCTCTAAAAACATCATATAAATAATTTAATCAAGTAAAATTTAATCAAGATATATTATTTGAATTCAATGTTTGTAGCTTAGATAATATACTATTAACTTTATTATTAAAAGTAGTATTACTAAAATAATATCAATTATTTAATCATAAAAATGATTTTGTATATGATATTCATCATTTTATAGAATTTCAATATTCATCTTTAAATCGAACATTATCAGGTAATATTTGTTTTATATTTTTAAAATCATCTGCAGTCTGGATTATCTTAGCATTTTTCTTTACATCAGAATAAGAAGTATATGGATTTACATAAGTATCCTCAATCATTTTTTCAGTTTCTTTTGCAAAATCACTTGATGATAATTCATTAAAATTATTGTTATCATTTGTTATTTCTACTTTACCAACTGAATTTACTTTTGATATTACTTTATTTAAAGTTGTATCCTTGCTTTTAACGGCTATTTTAAATGTATTTTTCAGTTTAGTCACATCATCTTTATTAGTTAAAGTACTTAATTTATATATTAAATCTGCCTTCGCACTATAATAGTTAATTAATTCAGCATATTTGTTTTTATCTTTTACAGATTTAGTAGCATTTTTTTTACTTAAAGTTTGAGTGGCTAAATCTTTTAATAATTTAAACTGAGAATAATAGTCCTCAATTTTAGATAATTTTCGGTCTATTTGAGCATCCACAACTCAAGAAACTTGCAACTTTTGGTCTCAGTTATAATTACTATAATTAAAATTTATACTACCAACTGTAGCATTAGCAAAATTAATAAAATTAGTAGCTAACATTCCTACTACTAAAACTCAAGAAATGATTTTCTTTTTCATATTTCCCATAAAATAAAAAATGGTAATAAAATAAAATTTATTACCAAAATAAAACTCATATTATAAAAAAATGCTTGGCAAACAAAAAAGGGTAACTTAAGCTCTCGTTTGTTCGCCAAAACAAAATATTTTACTTAGAATATATCTAAAAAAATGGGTGAGCAACCTAAGTTACCCATCTCTAACATATTCTAAGTAAGAATACTTAGTAAATTATTTTATTTTGGCAGAGTAATACTAACCTATTTTAAAAATAAATCAAGAAAAAAACTATAAAAAGCCTATTTTAAAGGCTTTTTATAGTTTTAAATATCATTCAGAAAAATATGAAGATAAATATGTGTGTTATATATAATATTAGTTGTTAATATTATATAAATATGCAAAAAAATGAAAATATAGTAAGCTCTAATAATGTTATTAATTCTATTACTAAAATATCAGAAAATAGAAAAGAAAAACATTATAGATTGGCTAGATTTGCAATTGAAAAGAGAAATATAGAGAAGAGTTTTAAGTAAGTTATTTATTATTATATTCAATTCAATATAATAATAAATATTTTTCTGAATAAACTTTATGATTATAAGAAATATTATACTTTATAATGTTTCTTATAATCCCCTTATTTAAGCTTAATAAATATGTGCAAAATTTGTCCGATTGGGTTTGCCAACAACATAAAGTTTCATAAGACCTAACTACCTGCAAAAAAACAAAAAATAATCTTCATTTAGAAGATTATTTTTTGTTTAAATTGTTTAAGGGGTGCTTAATTAGTATTCCCTTATTACTTAGCCTAAACTTAATAAAAAGCTCTTAGCTTTGTAAAGATTTGCGAGATATAAAATATGTATAGATTAAAATAACTAAACTTTACAAAAATACTAATATAACTATACGGCATAATAGAAAAAAATGTGTGGCTAAAAAAGGGAGTATTTGGTATAATAAAGCCAAATACTCCCTAACTTTTAACTATGACAAATAAAAGTTATAAAAAAATATGTAAAAAATGTAAATCAACAGAAATAAAAAAAGATTGATTTATGAGATGAAAACAAAGATACAAATGTAAATGTTGTTGATATGTTTTTCAAAATAAAACAAGAAGTAAAAATATAGAAATAAAACAAATATGGAATGATTATTGTTTTTGAAAACAAACATATGCTCAATTATCTGAAAAATATTGAGAAAGCATAAAAACTATTCAAAAAATATTAGATTCATTTGAGTTTATTCCACCAATAATAAAACCAAGAGAAATAATACTATTAATGGATACTACATATTTTTGAGATTTTTGAATAATGGTTTTTAAAGATTATGATAGTAAAAAAATCATAAATTTTAAGATTGTTTTAAATGAAAATAATGCAGATTATAAAGCTTGAGTAAAAGAATTACAAGAAAAATGATGGATAATAAAAGCAATAGTTTGTGATTGAAGAAAATGATTACTTTGATGATTTCCAGATATTCCAACTCAAATGTGTAATTTTCATCAAGTAGCAATAATAAGAAGATATATAACTAAAAAACCTATCCTTGAAGCTAATAAAGAATTAAAAAATATTACTGAACTACTAACAAAAACAGATAAAGAAAGTTTTACTTTTTGGCTATGAGAATGGTATGAAAAACACAAAGATTTTTTATGAGAAAAAGTAATTTGAAAAGATTGAAAATCTCATTATTTACACAAAAGAACAAGGTCTGCATATTTTTCTTTAAAAAATAACTTGAAATATTTATTTGTTCGGTATGATTACTTGTGACAAATTGAAATACCAAATACTACTAATTGACTGGAATGAGTTTTTTGACACATAAAACCTAAAATTAGTCTTCATAGATAACTAAAAAAAGAGAGAAAAATTAAACTAATTCTTGCTCTCCTTTATGGGAAAATTTAATTCATTTCAGCCACACACTTTTTACAATTAAGCCTATAATCCTATTTCTCTATCATATTCTCTTCAAGTAAAAAGTCTTGTATTATTTATTTTACTTTCCTTAAACTCTCTCAAATTATCACTTTTTCAATCTCTTATGTAAGCTTTTCCAAAAACATCATATTTGTCCCCCAAGAGGACTTCCTACGGGCGTATTCTTCTACTATTTTTCCTTTTTTATCAGTAATTGCTGTTATACTTCATAATTGATTTTTATTTAACTTTTCAAAAACAATATTCTCAATATGTATTTAAATAACACATTTCATACCCAACATAATCTTTTGAATCAAATAAATAATTATTTTCTAATTTTTCTGTAGTATTTAAATATCTAAAATATATTTTTTTTTTGTATTCATCTTTTTCCAATTTTAC
>JAQVPN010000087.1:0-2703 GCA_028702055.1 Candidatus Altimarinota bacterium
TTAGATTAAATATATATAAACTTAACTTATATCTAATAAGAGCAAAAATGATTTTTATCTTAAATATATAATTTGTTTTTAATATACTATTACTGGATTTTCATAGACTCACTGTTAGTAAGTCTATAAAAAAATAAAAATCGAAAATAGTAATTTTAAAATCATAACATAAAAGAAGAAGTATTTTTTTACTTCTTCTTTTAATTCTACAAATCCAGGTAAAACTGAAAATCTTTATTTAGTTTGCTTCAATATATTTTAATAGTTATTTCTTTTATGTATTCTAAAAATTCTTTTTTATTAAAAAAATATGAATAAACATAAACTCTTTCAACAGTATATTTAGTAGATACAACGACTTCTTTAAAATACTTTTCAATTATACTTTCTGATAATCACTTATTTATTAAGAAATCTTTAAATTTACTTTTATTTAGAGAGTATTTTTCAAAAACTCAGTATAAGTAATAATGGAATACTATATAATATTTATTTTCTTCAGATATTATTTCATTAGAAAATAATAAATCCAATATATCAAATAAATTTGTGTAAATATCATCTTTATTGATATTCTCTATATTAGAAATAGAAAGTAAATTATATAAATATCATCTATATATAACTAAAAAATAATTATCAAGTCATAAAAATGAAAAATCCTTTTTTGTAGATAACTCTAAAACTTTTTTAATTATTAAATCATATTCTGGAAATATTAGATTATTATTTCATAAATCTTTTCCATTCTTTATATCTCTTAAAGATAATTCATTTTCTTCTAATTTAGATATACAATAGTTTCTAAGCATTACATAATGTAGAGAATTTTTAATGTCTAATTTAACTATTTTCTCGAATATATTATAAATATCAGTTTTTATTTTATCAGATATTTTTATTTTATTTTCTATATATCTAAGAATCAATAATATCAATATTTTATTTTCTATTTTCTTATTATCTCGTTCAAGAAATATTTTAAAATAAAATCATGAGTTTCTATATTTATAAAAAATGTTTTTATTTTGATCTATATAAATTATAAATTCTAAATTATACTTTGAGTAGTAATATTCCATATCTTCGAGATTTGATATATAGAATAAATTTCAATATCTAACAAAATCTATTTTTATATTTCAGAAGTTATTTTTCAGAGAATTTCTAATATTATTCTCAATAGAAAAATTATCTGAATCTATGTAAATTACTCCTTTTCATTTGTATTTGATAAGTCTGATTACATGTATAAAAAATGAAAAAAGTATATATATTCAGATACTTATAAAAAATATTATAAATAGATTCTCGAAATATTTTATATCTAAATTTTGAACAAAATAAGAATTATTTATATATAGAGATATTAAAAACAAAAAGAAATATATTACTGGATTATTTCATTCTAATTTCGAGAAATTTGATTTAATTAGTTTTAAAAAATCAGATATATCGTTTATGTAAGACATATTTTATTTATTTAGTTAATAGTAAGAATTAAATTAAATTAATTTCATCTTTTAGTGTGCTAATAAATCTACCTATAATCAACTTAAAAATATGTATATGATCATCTAATTGATTTTCTTGTATTTCTAAATAATTTCATTTTGAAGGAATATATGGCATGTTAATAGTTCAAAACTTAAACTTTCTTAATTTTATTTCGTTTTCATCATCAATAAATCAAGAAGTATGTGCAATACAATTTCTAATTGTAGCTATTCTATATAAATGTCAAACAGCATGACTATCGAATGTTATTGATAACCCACCTGATTTATCTCAAAAATAATTTAATAAGTAATACATTTTAAGGATAACTGTCGTTTTTACTCTTAAAGGTACAATATTAGAATTTTGAGTTATTATACTACCTCATCACCATAAATTAGTTTCTAATATTATTTGCTGTAAATCATTTGTTCTTGGAGATAAATTAAATATTTCTAAAAGTTCATCAATAAAGACTTCCAAATTTGAATATAACAACACAATTGTTTGATAGTTATTATATCTATTCATTAATCATTTATTAATAAGATCAATAATATCTTGAGTTGTTTTTATTGTAGTAAAACCATTAGTAAAATTATTACTAAGCTTGTGAGTAATTGTTCATAATTGAATATTTCAATTAATTACTCATTTTGATAAAAAATCATTTATAGCATACATTGTAGCAATACTCTCAATTGAATCATTATATTTTGTATGTTTTTCTTTAATTTTTTGTATAATTAAATTATTATTCATATTGTAAATTTAAAAAATAAAAATCTATGTTTAATTAGGAAATATATTATATTATCAATTATTTTAGACTATTTATATAATCGTCACATTCTTTAACTATAAATTCTGGAATAATATTATATTCTCTTGGATTTAGTTGATGAATAAAATCATTTTCTATGTGATAAGTTTCATTTATAAATTTTTTCATAACATCACTAAAATTATCATTTTTTGTAAATTCTCAATTTATAATTCTAAATAATTGGAGTTTTTCATAACCATTATCTAATTCATTATATATTTTTACTAATTCAGATGTATCTAAAATAGTTTTAAGTAATTTTTCATAATTAAAGTCTGCCATAATTTTATTTAATTCATCTTCTCAATTTTTAAAACTTATTTCAAAATCTTTATCACTTAAAACTTCTTCTCTCTCTTTTCTATAATTTTTTGCCTCTT
>JAQVPN010000087.1:2713-4623 GCA_028702055.1 Candidatus Altimarinota bacterium
ACTGTTCTTTTATGAAATAAATCAGATAATATTTGATATTCATCTCATTTATCATCTAAAATTTCAAATTTTCTTCTTAGATAAATTAATTTTGAAATAATATTTATATTTTTATCTTTTATAATATTATCACAAATTTGTCAGAAAGTAATAATATCATCTTTTTGTATAAATTTCTCACTTAAAACTCATTCTTTTGACTCAATAAAATGAGCGACAGTTTCATCTTTGAATTTACGAGATAGAACTTTTATAGAATCAATTATTGGTTCAATATCATGAGTTAACATTAAAACTGTTTTTCACTTAAAAGAATAATCCTCTCTAAAAAGCATTTGTAAAATCGCATATTTTTTATTTTTATCAAATGATGAAATAGGATCATCTAAAATTATTAAATCAGATTTTTTAGATAATGCTTCAAACATAAATAAAACCAAAGCAAAAGCATTTCTTTCTCAAAAACTTAAGTGTTGATCTCATCAAGATATTTCACTATCATAATCAATATGTTGAAGTTTTATTTTATAATCATTAATTTCTGATTTAATTAAAACTTTATATTTATAACCTGCATTTTTTAGAAATTGATTAATATTTTTTTCATGTTCAGTTATAAGTTTTTTAATTTCAAATTTCTGTTGTCAGATTTCTTTTTTTAAATCAGTTATTGTTTCTAATGTTTTTTCTAAAGAATTATTAAAATCCTTAATAATTTTTTCTGTTTTTTCTGATCTTAACTTATCGAAAAGGTCATCAATTTTTATTATTAATCCCTTTATCTTTTCTTCAATTTTATCATCATCTTTTAGATTATAAAAAGAAATGCTTTTTAAATTTTTTAATCTTTGTAAAAAATTATCTATTTGATTTTTAATTGTAACTATATAAGTTTTTTCCTCAGGTGTTAATCATTCGGTTTTCTTTATAATTTCTTCTAATTTAATTTTAGCAATAGGTGAAAAATAATCTCATAAATTCTCTAAGACTTTTATTATTTCAACAAAATTTTTAATAATATTTTTATCATAATTATCAGAAACTGATTTAATTTTTGCTTTTTTATTTTCATCAGTTGGTGATACACAATAGGGGCAATTATCATGTCAATCAATAAATTCAGAATCTTTTATCTGCCAATCTAACCAACTTACACACTTATCTTTATTTTGTATAAAATCCTTGTATTCTTTTAAATTTTCAGGAATATTATAGAAACCACTTCAAACACCTTTTGAAATTGCTGAAGCATCAGATAATCAACTTTGAGTTGTTTTAAAACTTTTTGATAAATTTTCAAAATCTAAAATTATTTTATCTAAATCTTGATTATCAGAGAATACTTTTTTTATTATACCTAATTGTTTTTCAATATTGTTTTCTATTTCTATATATGTAGGTGATTTAATAAAAACTTCAAAACTATTATTTACAAGTTCATCCTGTTTAAATAAAAAATTTTTTACATATTCTTCATTGAAAATCGAAACTGATTCAATTTTTTTATCAAATATAACCTCAGGTTTTAAATTAGTTGGATTTTCTTTTTTTAAAGAAAATGGTAATAATCTTTCTAAATTTTTTTCGTTTTCAATTTTATATTGAATTGATTTTGCTGTTGTACTTTTACCAGTTCAATTGATACCAAATTTTATATTTAGTTTATTTTCTTCTATAAAAATAACTCAATTATTTATATTATTACAATTTTTTATTTCTATTTTCATAAAAATATTAATTAGAAACTAAACTATATTACAATATTGTTATTTTAAAATATGAAATGAAAGTATAATTTAAAACTTATTCACTCCAATATAAATTAAATTCTTTATCCCAATAAGGAATACTATTTTTTTCTATTTCTCATTCAAAAATAGAATCACTTCAATATAATTCTACTAATTTAT
>JAQVPN010000088.1 GCA_028702055.1 Candidatus Altimarinota bacterium
AATATCTACTGTCAAAATAGACCCTATAACAATAATTGGTAGTTGTGAAGATTTACAGAAGACATAGATTTTATTCTTGCCTTTAAATTCTAAATTCACAAAACCTTTTTTGTTATTTGAAATTTCTTTTTTAAAAGAATTGAAAGATTCACCACCGATACTTATAAGATTTTTTGAAACCAATGATTTATCTCTATGTTTCAAAATATCAAAATTATCTGATAACACATAAGACTCTGATGCACCAAAAGATTTATATGAATCCGCTATATCCGTAAAAAAAGAAAGTGCAGTTTTTGCTTTTAAAACCCCCTTAAATTTTCCAGATACTGTTTCATACAAAGGTCTAATCAAATAAAGATTATAAGATGAGTTTTCATAAACTGGTCCTATTAAAGTAATCTTTTCTTTATCTGATTTTTTAGCATCCAAATACCAAGCTTCATTTTTAAAATTCGCTTGATTAGAAACTCCATCTTTAGTAATAATATCTCCATTATCGCTAAAAATAGTAATGTCTGAAAAATTAGGTGCTAATTTTTGAAGTGCTGTAATTCGTCTTTGATGAACTACAATAAATCTTTGATAAGCATCAACATATTCCGCGGAATTTATTATTTCAATAGCCATTGCAGCAGATTCAAAAGCTAAGTGATTTGAAGACATTTGATCATCAATACGACGAACAATTCCTTCTATTAAAGAATTTTGTTCATTCAAAATTCCATCCTTTGTTGTATCACTTAATGGTATGTAATACACCCCTGTAATTAAACATGAAGAAAAAATCAATAACATAGTTACAACCACTATCAATTTTATCTTTATTGTAAGCCTTTTAAGCATTGTAGACCCCCTTTTGTTTTTGTTTTTCCGATTATTAATCAGTTATAATTAACTTTAATTATTTTTATACATAAGTCAAATTTAGCTAAAAAACAAAAAAACTCAGTATATATACTGAGTTTGGGTCGAGTCTCTTATTCTTTGCATAAGAACTCCTTTCATAATTTTTTATTGTGCCAGGTGGCTTTGTGGTGTTTCGCAGAAAAAATATTTCACTTAACAACTTTAAGCATAAGCAGCACTCCTTTCTTAAAATTTTTCACTTATACCAGAAAGGTCTGAGATTTCACGGGCTATGAAATTACAAACACTTTTTTTCAGAACCTTTCGGTATAAGCTTTAACGGAATCTACATCTCGGGAATATCAGTCGGGTGCTCTAATGAGCTATCGCACAAAATCATATCTGAAATTGCATAACCGGCTGTAATGATTCGGATTTTTTTAGCCAAGATGTAGATAAATTGAGTTATAATTATTTTTTATAATTTGTCAAAAGTATTTTATAAAAAAAATATAATAAATATAATTTTAGCTTATAATAAGCCAAAAGAAACTTCATTTTAAAAATGAAATTGTATAATTAATTTATACAATAAATAATAAATTAGTCAAAATAAGATATGAAACATTTAAAAATCAATATAAATAATTACGAAATCGCCTGAACTCAAATACTCAAAAATATTAATCTTATATTAAACGAAAAAGATAAAATTTCTATAGTATGACCAAATTGAGCTGGGAAAACGACTTTGATGAAAATTATTACTTGAGAAATTATAGATTTTGATCTATAGAAAATATTTGATGACTTTCTATATGATATCTAAGACAAATAAATTATGATGATGAACAAAAAACAGTTTGGGAAGAATTAAAAGAATCTTTTTGAGAAATTCAAGAAATTACAAAAAAATTAGATATTTTAGAAACAAAAATGCATGATTTTCCTGAAGATTTATCAATTATGCAAGAATATTCCGACTTGATAGAACTTTTTAATAATATTGATTGATATTCCTATGAAGCTGAAATACATAATGTTGCTGGATGAATATGAATTGAAGAATTACTTCAAAAAAAGATTTCAGAAGTAAGCTGATGACAAAGAACAAAAATTGCTTTGGCGAAGATTTTGTTGCTTAAACCTGATTTACTTTTCTTAGATGAACCAACCAATTTTATAGATTTAAAATGAGTTGAATGGTTGGAAAAATATTTAAACGAAAAATGGAAAAATGGTTATTTTATAATTTCTCATGACAGAGAATTTTTAGATAGAACTTGTGAAAAAACTCTTGAATTACAAGCCATCTGAAGAGAAGTAAAATTATATCATGGAAATTACACCCATTATTTAGATGAAAGGGCTAAATATGAAAAAAATGCTACTGAAGAATGGATTAGACAAGATGAATATATAAAAGAACAACAAGGATTAATAAATAGATTTAGAGCTGGATCTCGTGCTGGTTGGGCAAAATCTAGAGAAAAACAATTGGAAAAAATGGATATTTTAGAAAAACCATTTATTCCAAAAAAACCTAAATTTGCTTTTGAAGAAGCTGAAACTAGTGCTGAAAATATACTTTATTTCAAAGAAGTTTTTATTGGTAGGAAAGATCCTTTATTTTATATAGATGAATTAAGATTACCAAAAGGAAAAAGAGTTTGAATAATATGAGAAAATTGAGTTTGAAAATCTACATTTATAAAAACTATTTTATGAGAATTAGATGTTTTAGAATGACAATATATAAGATGAAAATGATTAGAAATAGGTTATTATAGTCAAATGCATGAAGAATTAGATAAAGAAAAAACAGTTTGGGAAAATTTTGAAAAACATTGACTTCATTATACTTATGAACAATTAGCAGGATTTTTAAATTATTATCTACTTGATAGAGATGTAATTCATTCAAAAGTAAAAAATCTATCATGATGACAAATGTCAAAACTACTTTTTGCTATTCTCTGACAAAAAGAAACAAATTTACTTGTGCTTGATGAACCTACAAATCATCTAGATTATGATACTAGAGAAGCTTTAGAGCATTCTTTAGAAAAATATAAATGAACTATTATTTTTATATCTCATGATAGATATTTTATAAACAAAATTTCAGATTATCTTTGGCTTATAAAAGATAATGAATTAAAAGTAAATTATTGAAATTATGAAGATTTACTTTATAAATTAGATAAGTGACTAAGTTTTGATGATAATTTAGTTGATATAGACAAAGAAATGGAATTAGTATTACTGGAAAAAATAGGTGAAAAAGAATTAAAAAGATTAAAAGAAAGATATCATAGAAAAAAATAAATTTACAATTAAAAAAATTCAAGCTAAATTGCTTGAATTTTTTTAATTTTCTACAAATACTCAAATTCTTTTATCTTTTGCAAAAAAATCTGAATTTTCAGAATCAAGAAGTTCTTGTTCTAAAATAGTTAACTTTTCTCATTTTTCTATTTTTTGTTTCATAGAATTATAAATGGTATATAGCCTATAACTTGGCCAAGAGTTATTTGGATTATTTGTTTCTACTTCAGAAAATATGATTTGTTTTTCACAAATTCAATTTAATTCGAAAATTCTTATTATAATTTTTCTTAAATCTAAATATCATTTTGGAGTAGAATCTTTTTCTATTTTAGATAATGGCAACAAAATAGGATTAAAATATTCCCGTAAATTTAATTTATATTTTTTAGCTAAATCTTCAAAAATTTCAAAATATTTTCATTCTTCAAATTCAAATTTTTTTCAAATCATAGGTGCTACATAAAAAGAAAATTCTTCTAAATTTGAATTAATTTTACATAAATTTTCTATAGTATTTCAAATTATATCTTTTGCTACTCAAGCATATCAAGCATGTGCAAGTCATATAGTATTTCAAGATTTATCTGAAATAGCTATAGCTCAGCAATCAGCAACTCAAAGTATAAGAGAAATTTTTTCCTGAGTTTCTTTTAAATTTGTTATAATTACTGAATCTAATCATTTTTCAAGTAAAGAATATTCTTTATCAAATTCTTTTATATCAAAAATCTTAGAATTTCATGAAGCTCAAGTTCAATCAATTCATATAATTTTTCTTACTTTTTGATATGCAATATGAGTTAAATCAAGTAAATCTTCTGTTATATCTCTATTTCAAAAACTTTGTTCAAATATTTCTCAGTTGACTCAAACCTCAATTCAAGAAGAAAACTTATGAGTATAATCTAAATATGCCATAAAAAATAAATTTAATTACTAAATTTAAAAACCATAACATCTCAATCTTGAACAATATATTCTTTTCATTCTAATCTAACTTTTGCATGTTCTTTTGCTCCAGCCCATCATCCAAATTCTACTAAATCTTTCCAATTAACAGTATCTGCTTTAATAAATCATTTTTCAAAATCTGTATGAATAACTCATGCTGCTTGTGGAGCTGTTGCTCCTTTTTTGATAGTCCAAGCTCTTACTTCTTTTTCTCAAGCTGTAAAATAATATTGAAGTCATAAAGCATCAAAACAAGTTTTGATAAGATTATCTAAACCCGTTGAAATAAGTCACATTTCAGATAAAAATTCTTTTTTCTCTTCTTCGTTCATTTCTATCATATCTTCTTCAAGTTTAGCACAAATTGGTACTACTCTAATTTCTTTATCAGTTATTCATAGTATA